>JAZBNU010000078.1:0-2279 GCA_036350815.1 Desulfopila sp. | reverse complement strand
TTGCGGCTTCATCCTCTGTTTATCCTTTACGGCCAACCAGACTGCTGATTGCGTTAATGTTTGAAAGAGCGTTGTCCGGTAAACATCATGGCGACCTGCGGCTGCGCTTCGTTGCAGGCCTCTATGGTTTCAAAGTCACGCATTGAGCCTCCCGCCTGGAGGATGGCGGAAACTCCCTGGCGGATGCCGACATCGGCACCGTCCCTGAACGGAAAAAAAGCATCTGATATCATGACCGAGCCGGGCAGGTTCGCTCTTTCTCTGGATACCTGGGCATCAATCTCCTCTTTGTCCGATCTGCTTCGCAGTCCTTTTTCGATTTCAAGGCAGAGGTCGGCATAGGGAATCTTGTGGGTATCAAAACAGAGGATGTCGGCATATTTGATATAGGCTTTGTGTACTGCAATCTCCGCTACGCCGACGCGGTCCTGTTCGCCTGTCCCTATGCCGACGGTACAGCCGTCCTTGATATAGAGGACTGAGTTGGAGGTTACGCCGTGCTCAACGGCCCAGCCGAATAGCATATCGTCAATTTCTCTTTGCGTGGGCTGTCTCTCACAGGCGTATTCTTTCCCTTTCCAGGAAGCTGTTGCCTCTTTGAGATCCTGTACGCTGCGAATGGAGTTTCGGGCAGACTGCTGGACAATAATACCGCCATCTATCAGGCTTTTGAAGTCGACAAAACGGAAGGATTCAAAATCGGCCAGCCTGTCGATTCCAGCGATTTTGATGACGCGGAGATTTGGTCGCTTCTGCAGGATTTCAAGGGAGCCTTCTTCAAAATCCGGCGCACAGACAACCTCGAGATAATTCTCTGCCAGCAGTGCAGCGGTCTCTCTGTCACATGGGCGGCTCATGACCACTGCTCCGCCGAAGGCGGCGATTCTGTCGCTCCGGTTGGCCCTGTTGAAGGCATCGGCCAGAGTTGCACCATATGCGGCACCGCAGGGGTTGTTGTGTTTCAGGATGACGGCGGCAGGGCGAGCCATCAGGTATTTGATGATGTTGAGTCCGTTGTCTATGTCGGTGAGGTTGATTTTGCCGGGATGTTTGCCGACCTGCAGCATATCTTCAACCTGAATAGCGGAAACCAGTCCGTTTCCCGGCTCAATAAAAGAGCAGTTGCCTAGAACAAGGTTGCCGTTGACCAGTTCATACAGAGCTGCTTCCTGGTCGGGGTTTTCGCCGTATCTGACGCCGCGTTCCTCGAAACTGCCGTCTTCCTGCTTGATCTTCCATGTTTTCTTACGATAAATGAGGGTCTGGTCGTCAAAGGAGATCTTCATCTCCATGGGAAAATGGTCTCCTAAAATCGTAGTGTACATCTTTTTTATGTCACTCATATATTCTCCTGTGGCTGGCGGGATGCTTTGACGCGATTCAAGATTTTGGGGATAAACCTGCAGTTTTATCAATTCTTCTAATATGCATAACAGGAAAAAGGTTTTATCCTGTGCATAAAAAGGCATGAATATGGAGCACTGCAATGCTGCATTTTATGTTGAGGTGTTTGTCGAATTACTATATACAGATAAGCATTTCTTGCCAACCCTGATTTCACCGGCGCCTGTTTCTGCCTCCATGGGCCGGTGGGTGGATATGACAATTGTTTCTCATCACTCAACAGGATGATGAGAGTGTGATCAGGAACGGCAACCAATACATGTATAAACTTTTTCTTGGAAAATGGAAGTCACATATTGAATAACAGGAGCAAAATGGAATCTATTGCGCAACTCTTCGTAGTAATATTGGCCGCGGGTAAAGGCACCAGGATGAAGTCGGGCAGAGCAAAGGTGCTGCATGAAGTTTTTTTTCAGCCGATGCTGCACCACGTTTTGGAAAGTGTCCGGCCGCTTGCGCCGGCACGCTGTATTGTCATTGTCGGGCACCAGGAGGAAGCAGTCCGGGAATCATTGCGCCACCACGATGTCCATCTGGTCCGTCAGGAACACCAGCTGGGTACGGGACATGCGGTCCAGACAGCGCAGCAGGCGGTTCCCGAGGGTGATGGCGTGGTGATGATTCTCTGCGGAGATACGCCGTTGATCTCTTCGGAATCGCTGCGGGAGATGTACCGCCATCATCTGACCAACCGTTCGGTACTGACAGTCATGACTACAATCGTAGATGATCCAACCGGATATGGGCGAATACTCTCCGCAGGAGACAGTGTTCTTGCTATTGTGGAAGAGAAGGAGACCGATGAGCTGCAGAGAAAAATACAGGAAATCAACGCGGGAATATATCTGGTGGAGAGACGATTCCTTTTTGAGGCC
>JAZBNU010000077.1:0-2914 GCA_036350815.1 Desulfopila sp. | reverse complement strand
CCCGTGCCTCAGTATCCTCTTTTCACTTCCCCAGACAGCAATGACTTTTCTCTTAAGGACGGCAGCATCGGCCGTGGTGGCGGTGTCGATGTCGGTCTCCCTTATACCGGCAATGCACCAAACATTGGTCTTGATGATACTCTCGGAACTGTTGGAGCGAGTGATTATCCTCGGTGAACAACACCATCTGAGCTAAAACGATACTCTTCCCATCGATACTTCGGCCGCTATGATTTTTTCTTTTCCTAGCCGCCATGCACCAGCACAGCCTGTCACAACTTTCTTCAACAAAGCTATACTTGAGCAGTTCCGATCAACAAACTGTCCCGCAAACATTTTTTTTAAGATTGCATAGTTTTCAGGCAATTATTACAGTAATGATACTATTGTATTACCCTGAAATTCAGCCGTCCATTTTTAATGAAACTGTCTGAGTCTATTCAATCTACCAAGGAGAAAATAAGACCAATGAGTGATTGTATATTCTGTAAAATAGTTGCCGGTGAAATTCCTGCCCAAAAACTCTATGAAGACGACGATGTGCTCGCTTTCTGGGATATATCTCCTCAGGCCCCCGTGCACTTTCTGGTCATTCCGAAAAAACACATAGCTATGCCGGTAGACCTCGAAGAAGAGGATGATCACCTCGCCGGTAAGCTGCTCCGTGTCGGTGCCCGGGTTGCCAGAGAAAATGGAGTTGCGGATGATTACCGGATAATTTTCAACAACGGCTCCAAATCAGGCCAGGTCGTCTTTCATCTGCATATGCATATATTGGGGGGCAAGGGCAAACCCTGGCCAATGTAACAGCTGAGCCGTTGGTGCACTTCTGCACCCATATACCTGTAAAAAGAGCGATTGTCTCTTTCCAGGGAATTCGTCTGGCTAAAAATCACTACAGTATCACTCTTTCGAGTGCACTGTTTCAAGAAAGAGGTTCCGTTCACGACGCAGCCTGGTAAAAGAGCATGGTGGAAGGAATTGGCCATGCTGCAGGAAGAAAAACATCTTGCTGAGTCAGCATTACCTGTCCAGTTGAAAATGATCTATTGTATGCCATAAGGAAATTGATCATGACGCATGCTTTATGCGGAGATCAGATTTTCACTCTCCGATACAACCGGAAAAAGAAGATGCCGGCTATACCGGTATTCCAAAAATACAATAATCAGTTTAGAAGGACAAACGCTCATGTACTCAATACAACAACAATACAACCTGATCCCAGGTAATTACGCAAAAGAAATGGCCGCCGTTTCAGTATGGCCTCATCTTAAAAGTATCGCCGTGGATATAAGCACTTACCTGTGGAGAGGAATAGTCACCCTTTTTCAGGGAGGACGACGACTCCTCCGGAAAAAAACAATCAAAGGAAGGAACACTCAGCCGCTGACCCCGGCAGGTTCTGTCTAGCCGGAATTTGATTCTTCCTTATGAATTTCATGGCAGGTAAGACTGAAATGGTGTAACCAAGGTGAAAACGTATCTTAATAAAAACGTCTATTCCGGCTGACGAACTCCTGCTGAATCTCTGTTTTCTGCAGAGTCGTCAGCTTTCAGGAGAGGTGCTATGACTGTTTTCAGTGTACTTGGTCTTGCCGGAGCAATGTTCTTGCTGGCAGCAACACCCGGGCCAGGTGTTTTCGCCACAGTTTCCAAGGCCCTGACGTCAGGTTTTAAAAACGCAGTTCCTGTAGTGCTCGGCATAGTAGCCGGCGATCTGATATTTCTTCTCTTTGCAGTTTATGGCCTGTCTTTGATCGCAGAAACTTTCAGCGCACTTTTCACACTGATTAAATACCTGGGTGGGGGGTATCTGATCTGGTCAGGCATCAAATTGTGGCGCTCAACCCCTTCGCCGGCTGAGGTGAGAGGGTCAATTCAACAATCCAGGAAGTATAGTTTTCTCGGTGGTCTGGCCATCACACTGGGTAATCCAAAGGTAATCTTATTCTATCTTGGTTTCCTGCCAACTTTTGTCAACATAAACTCACTGTCCGCTTTTGATGTGGCTGTAATAGCATCTGTGGTTACTGCTGTTCTTGCTTCGGTAATGTTGTTTTATGCCTTTACTGCCTCTCGCGCCGGGTTGCTCTTCAATAGCGAGAATGCTCTTAAAACAATGAATACAACCGCCGGCACTGTAATGATCGGTACGGGGGCAGTATTGCTCTCAAAAACCTGACATTTCCCAGCGAAAGTGTCACGGAAAATATGTCGCTCTGCGCCGTTGTCCCTCCCTTTCCTGCTCCATCGTATCTTCTGACCTTCTCTCAATGTATGGGCATGAATCAGTTCCGCAACGGCTCACGACACGATAGAACTCCATTCGGTACTGTCCCGGCGTAAATTTCTGAAAGGGACATACATCTGCCAACCGATATCGGAAGCCAACCATGTATTTATCGTAGAAAGCGGCAAGGTGAGAGTTTATCTGGGCTACGAAGAGAAAGAGTTTAATCTGGGAATATTGTCCAAAAAAGATATTATATGAAAACCACACACAATGTTCACCCAAAGACTGGTGGATGTTACCGTATCTGTTACATAACCGAAGGAAGGTGCCTGGAGATTAATTAAAGTACCTTTCTTTACCTTTAGCATCAGCAGAAGCCTCGACTGATGAAAAATCCGTGCTGGATGGAATACGTTCAATGAAATCTTTGTATGTACCGCGGGACGGATGTGCTTTGGTCTTGAAAATTTTCTTTCCCTTGTGCTCGAGAATTTTGACATGTATTGCTTCCTGCCGCTTTTTATACGGATTTGCCGCTCCCCATGCAATCAAGATTATATCTGCTTCATCCAGCGCCTGCTCAATGAAGGTGTCATTTTCGACCCCTATGTGATCTGATTCACCTTCAAAATCCTTCGTTTGCACCAGTGCAAACTGGTTCACAATAATTATGCGGCT
>JAZBNU010000076.1:0-9663 GCA_036350815.1 Desulfopila sp. | reverse complement strand
GTTTTCGCCACAGTTTCCAAGGCCCTGACGTCAGGTTTTAAAAACGCAGTTCCTGTAGTGCTCGGCATAGTAGCCGGCGATCTGATATTTCTTCTCTTTGCAGTTTATGGCCTGTCGTTGATCGCAGAAACTTTCAGCGCACTTTTCACACTGATTAAATACCTGGGTGGGGGGTATCTGATCTGGTCAGGCATCAAATTGTGGCGCTCAACCCCTTCGCCGGCTGATGTGAGAGGGTCAATTCAACAATCCAGGAAGTATAGCTTTCTCGGTGGTCTGGCCATCACACTGGGTAATCCAAAGGTAATCTTATTCTATCTTGGTTTCCTGCCAACTTTTGTCAACATAAACTCACTGTCCGCTTTTGATGTGGCTCTAATAGCATCTGTGGTTACTGCTGTTCTTGCTTCGGTAATGTTGTTTTATGCCTTTACAGCTTCCCGCGCTGGATTACTCTTCGAAAGCAGGAAGGCACTCAATACAATGAACAAAACCGCAGGCACTGTAATGATCGGCACAGGTGTCGTATTGCTCTCAAAAACCTGAGAAGATCCAGTCCGACGATGTCACTGAAAATACGTTGATCTGCCCCCTGTCACTCCCTTTCTTGCCCAATGGCATTTTCTGGCTTACCTTGAAATAAAGGGCATGAAACAGTACAAGAACGGAGGACTGACACGACATGACATATCACTTAAGGAGAAAAGAAACTGTAAAAGCCGGCATCGTCAGGATAGCCGGAAGCCAGATCAGCACTGCCATAGAAGAGATCGACGACACGGAACTTGATCGCCATGAGGTCGTTCATCAGATACGCAAACGCTGCAAGAAACTGCGCGGCCTCATTCGCTTGATTCGTCCAGCCTTTCCAGAGTATAGGAAAGAAAATGTTTTTTTTCGTGACGCTGCAGCTGAACTCTCAGAGATACGCGACGCACAGTCCATCATCGACAGCTTTGATACCCTGATCAAATATAATGAAAATAAGGCAGCCGTCCCTTTCGAAGCAGTCCGCCGGAACCTCGTTGAAAGACGCCGGGAAATTGCCGAGAATACCTCCTCCTTGGAGGCCGGGCTCAAAAACTTTCGCAGCCGCATGGTTCAAGCCCGTGAACGCATTATGACATGGAAAATCACAGAAGAAGGCTTCGATGCCGTAGCTGACGGTTTTATGAAAACCTACAAGCGCGGGAGAAAAGCTTTTACCAAAGCGTACGAAGTACCATCGGCGGAGAACTTCCACGAATGGCGCAAACGGGTCAAATATCACTGGTATCACTGCCGACTGCTCCGCCAAATTTGGCCCGAAATGCTTAAGGTCCATCGTCAAACCGCAGACTGTCTCGCAGATCTTCTTGGCGACGACCATGACTTGGCCGTATTGAAGGAAATTCTGAAGAGAGATTCTCGGCACCTTGTTACAAGCGAGAAGCTCGATCACATATTCACTCTCATTGACGAACGCCGCCTGGAACTCCAGTTCCAGGCAAAGTTCCCAGGCGAAAGGCTCTATGCAGAAAAGAAAAAGCACCTCTCCAAGCGCTTCGGCTCCTACTGGATGAGCTGGAGAAGATAAATTTATCAGATAAATATTTCAGTATCCCCCTAGTCGAGCAGCAACATCCACCGCCGCTACTGCAGAGTCATAATCACTCCCGCAGAACGCAGCGTCTCTTCCTGAGGCTATAGGGTGTCCGGCGCAGTGGTTTAAATGCGGACGAAACAGAATACGCTCGAACAGCCCCCATTCACCCTATATTTAACAGTAAAAACCTGTAATGATACAACGAAACGACATCATCCTGACAAAAGGCCATGGGCCCTGCAGTGATTTATTACTTACGCACTTTCTCTTTGCTGCTCCAGCTATTCCTCAAAACCTGACCTCCGGCTACTGTCTTTTTCAACAATTCCCGCATCAGCAGAAACCTCGACTGATGAAAAATCCGTGCTGGATGGAATACGTTCAATGAAATCTTTGTATGTACCGCGGGACGGATGTGCTTTGGTCTTGAAAATTTTCTTTCCCGTGTGCTCGAGAAGTTTGTCATGTATTGCTTCCTGTCGCTTTTTATAAGGATTTGCCGCTCCCCATGCAATCAAAACTATATCGGCTTCATCCAGCGCCTGCTCAATGAAGGTGTCATTTTCGACCCCTATGTGATCTGATTCACCTTCAAAATCCTTCGTTTGCACCAGTGCAAACTGGTTCACAATAATTATGCGGCTGACATTCCTGAATTCTTCATACTCCTTCAGAAAGATCAGCTTTTCTAGAAACTGAACCGATTTATCAGCAAATTCGGAGTCTGCCACGCTCGGATTCTGCAGAATAGCACAAACCACTCTCCCTTTTGGAATGTCCTTCCTGTCAATCGTTAGCCGATACCTGAAGCGGCCGCACTGAGAAAAATGCGTACCTACAACAACTTCACTGATGTGCTTGAAAATCATTACAACCTCGGCATACAGTGGGATAAAGAGAAGCTGCAGATTTGAGATAAAGGTCATGCCGGAACACGAAGAACCGGTTGCCGAGCAAGCATTACCACTTCTGCTGAAAATGATCTAATATATACAAAAGAAAACTGATTCTGCCGTGCACTCTCTTGCGGCGATCAGTTTTGTATTATCGGATACGATACAAATAAGACAATACCGAAAATGCCGGTATACACAATACAAAAAATATTTACAGGAAGAGAAGATCATGTACTCAATACAACAACAATACAATCTCGTGCCGGGCAACTATGCAAAAGAAATGGCCTCCGTTTCAGTATTGCCTCATCTCAAAAGTATCTCTGCCGACCTTGTGTCCTCTACACGAAAAGGCGCGTCCGCACTGCTAAAGCTGGGGCAGCAGCTCATGAAAAAAGGTAATTCTGCGAATACCATCTAGACCGGATATTTCATGGCTTGAGATGACCTGATACATTCTCTCCAATATCCAGGTATTGCTGCACAAAAAAGAAAACCGGTCACCTCCAATGGAGGCGGCCGGTTTTTTTTATTCACCATCAGAAGAAGTGCCCTGCGGAACGAATAATGGTCTTTTCGCAGCGATAGAAGCGCGTCTCCGTAAATATCTCAGCTGTCTACTGCAGCCTCATATGCGATATCAGCATTTACCAACCCAGATTTCTGCTAAAACACATCTCCATCAAGATAGTGCAGGAATCTTTTCAGTGATGGTGAAGCGGCCTGACCCTGAGGGTAGGCACAGACAAGATTTCGAGACGCCCATTTATCTGCAAGGCGCAACATCGCAAGGTTTGCATTGGTCAAATGGGGCTGAAGATCTCGTTCACCAATAATTCCCAACCCCAGACCGGCCTCAGCACACCTGATAAGAGAATTTATGCGCTGCACCCTGACTGTGAATTTGATAGATTTCCTGCTGCTTTTTCTCGCTTCAGATACAAGTTCGTCCAGGACACCTCCTTCATGGAAGGATATGTGCTCATAATCGAGGGTTTCTCTAAAGAAAACCGTGCCGGAATTTTCATTTCTCCTAAACAGGGGATGGTCTTTATGACCCACTACCCAGACATGGTCCTCTTTGAAGGGCTTGAGCTTAAGTCCCGTTGTATCGACAGTGTCATAGATTATGGCCATGTCGGAGACATCTTCCCGCAAAAACCTCACCCCTTGCCGGGAAAAAACCTCCTGCACTGTAACAAGAACCTCAGGGTTATCTTTTTTGAACCTCGCAATAAAAAAAGGCAGGACACCTGCCAAAGCGCGGGGGATTGCAGCAAGCCGTAACTCACCTGCTTCACCCTCGGCAAAGCGCTTCAGATCCGCTCTCACCTCGGCATATTTGTTCAACAGCTGCTGACAGTGTTCCGCAAAAGCCTGACCTGCAGGAGTGGTATTTGTACCGGAAGGGGTTCTTGAAATCAAGGCTATGCCAAGCTCGCGCTCAAGGTCACTGATACGCCTTGATGCTGCTGATGCAGCGATATGCTCATTCCTGGCAGCCGCACCAATACTGCCCAACCGGGCAACAGCCAGAAACACGCGCATGGTGACTATATCGAAACTTTCCATTAACTCATACTTCAGGTTATTTTTTCCTTTTGAAGTACCGGCAATGGTACGTCAGTATTGTACGCGTCTGTCTGATTTTTCCGCACATCTATACTACTCTATCATGAATTCCCGACAACCTATCTTGTTTTCTTTTTCCTTTCAAGCAATATTAGCCTGATCAGGATGTTACGCCGTCCTTATCATTAATACAGCAATCTCCACTTTCGCTATCATCCTGTTCGCACGGGAGATCTTCGAGCATTCATCATCGTAGCATTTCAACATGGAACACTGCGGTTAAAATATGATCGCCCTATATACAGGAGGTTATCTCCTCTCGATGATGAGAAATGGTTATTTTCCATTTTCATTGACCCCTTCAAAGTTACAGAGTTGAACGTTTTTCTCCGGCTGCTTCAGCCCCCAATTCGAAAGCTTCCAAATTAACACCGACAAAGGAAGCTTTCGTTTTATCTTTAATCGCGTTACGGAATTTTTCAGGCGGGACATCCATTTCCCCACTTCCGGCCAAGGCACCAAGCATTACCATGTTCAGAGCCAGAGGCGAGCCTACCCGCAATGCCGATGAAGCGGCATCAAAGGCAATCAGACGCCTGACTCGACCTGCCAACTTCGCCATTGCAGATGAGATATCAGGATAATCTGCCTGGCCGGTGGCTACGGTAAAAGGAGGTTGCGGAGCTATATTGGTGATGATTACGCTGTTGGAACCGCATTTTTTCGCTGCTCGAATGGTTTCGGCAGGCTCAAATCCCAGCAGAATATCTGTTTCTCCATCCGCAATGCAATAGCCGCTCCCATCACCAAGCAATACCATCGACTCCACCACGCCGCCGCGTTGAGCCATGCCGTGGAATTCCGACATCCGCGGCATAATGCCGGCTGCAGCTGCCGCTTCGCCTAATATTCGTGCAGCCAGAACATTTCCCTGTCCTCCCACCGCTACGATCAATATTCTTTTCGTCTGCATTAACTATTCTCCTTCTTAGCCAGCGGTAAAATTGCGTTTTCCGGACAGAGCTGAGCACAGAAGGCACAGCCGACACATCGCTCCGCATCGATTTCGACCTTGCCACCATTCACCAGAAAAGCCGGACAGGCCACCTTGCTCACACAAACCTTGTGATCGCGACACTTTGCAGAATTCACCTGAAAGGGCCGCATTTTTCGATGGTTTGGCAGATTTCTTACATATAATGGGCACGGGGCTCTGGCAATAAGCACCGATACACCCCGATACTGAGCCAGTTCACGTATTGCCTCAACTGTTTTCCGGAATTTGAAAGGATTGATCGTGCGCACTTTTCTCACCCCCATTCCTTTCACAA
This sequence comes from Desulfopila sp., assembly GCA_036350815.1. GTDB lineage: Bacteria > Desulfobacterota > Desulfobulbia > Desulfobulbales > Desulfocapsaceae > Desulfopila_A. Next base: position 4,279 of record JAZBNU010000076.1, on the reverse strand, counting down.
CTGCCTCAATGTCGATAGTGGTCCGTTGTATGCTCAGATGGCTGAGATCAACACCTGGATGCGGCTGATGGCCAGTCATCCCGGTAGTGCCGTTGTCCAGTATGACCAGCAGAAAATCGTGGTTGTTGTACACCGCGTTTGCTAGAGGCGATAAGCCGCTATGGAAAAATGTCGAATCACCTATAAATGCAACCACTTTTCGTCCCGTCGCCAGAGAGAACCCTCCAGCGCTGCCAATGCCGGCACCCATGGCAATCAAAAAATCCCCCATGCGTAAAGGCGGGAGCATTCCCAGAGTATAGCACCCGATATCTGTGGGATAGATGGCCTCATCGTTAAAAACTTCACGTACCGCTACATACGCTGCCCGATGAGGACAACCTGCGCACAGGTTAGGAGGCCGATTGGGTACCTCAGGCAGATCATCGGTCCTGATAGGAATGGAAGGGGTGAACGGTAGATTGAAATAGAATGCAATTACCTTTTTCACCATCGCCGGATCGAACTCGTATAACCTTGAAAAAAGGCCTTCGCTTTTGCCTTGAATCTCCAGCATCTTTCCATAGCGATGGGCAGTATTATGCAGAGCTTCCTGCAGATAGGGTTCACCTTCTTCCACCACCAGCACCTTTTCGCACGTATCCAGAAATTGCTGAGCCAGGTTGTCGGGAAATGGATGAGAAAATCCCACTCGCAATATTTTGAAGCTTTCAGCAGCACCAAGTTCCCGTACGGCATCAACAACATATCCGTAACTCACGCCATTACAGACAATACCCCAGCAGCCGCTCCCTTCCAGGCGGTTCCAGGGGCTTGTATCTGCCATCTGAGCCGCCCGGTCGATCTTCTCCAGTAATTTCGGATGCAATCTGCGAGAAACTGCAGGGATGCAGACATACGCCATCGGGTTCTTTTCAAATGACCCTCTGGTTACCCTTTCAGGCAAAGCGCCTAAGGCAACCATATCACTGGAATGGTTGATTCGTGTAGTGGTGCGCAGGATTACCGGCAGCTTGAGTTCCTGAGAAATCTCAAAGGCGGCTGTGGTCATTTCCTTTGCTTCGGCAACAGTAGACGGTTCTAAAATGGGCAGGCCGCTGAGCTTGCCGTACCATCGTGTATCCTGCTCATTCTGGCTCGAAAACATGTAAGGATCATCAGCAACAACCAGAACCAGAGCACCGTTGATACCTGTATAGGCAAGGGTCATGAGGGAGTCAGCAGCCACGTTGAGCCCCACATGTTTCATGGTGGTCATAGCCCGAAGACCGCACATTGCCGCTCCTGCCGCCATCTCCAGAGCCACCTTCTCATTGGCACTGTATTCAAAATAAAGATCCGACTCTCGGGAAATCTGAAAAAACTGCAAGGCTATCTCCGACGAAGGTGTACCAGGATAAGCGGTGGTGAAGGCAACTCCTGCCTCCAGAGCACCTCTAGCGATAGCTTCATTTCCCAACATAAGCATTGGGCGATTTTTGTCGACTGCAAGCAAATGGTGCATTTTTCCTCTCAACGTTTAAATAGCAATAACATTTGATCCGCTTCCACAGATTCTTCAATCTGCGACGGTAAAACTCCAACTCAGGCACCTCCAGCATATGAACTTCACCATTAACCCTGGTGATCCAATGCTGGTTGCGTAAATCGCCTTCGAGTTGAATATCAAAAAAATCTTTCTCAACTTTCACCTTGTACGCATAGGTACCAGGATCGAATCTTCGACCGCCTATCGTAGAGACAGCAAACCTCAGAGAGTCGCGAACCGCTTCCTTGCGAACATGACAAATAAACGCCGCGGCCAGGGCCATATACCTGAGATGCTCTATATTAGCTGACAACAACGGCTGACTGCCTTCGAAATACCGGGTGATAAAATCGGTGAACAGGTTGCCTTTTTCAAACTCCGGGTGACAGAGTACGCTGCTTACAAAATCGATATTGGTATGTACTCCTTCGACATGATAGCCGTTAAGTGCCTCCACCAGTGCGTTGCGAGCCGCTTCCCTGTTGTGGCCGCGGCAGATAACCTTGGCCAGCATGGAGTCGTAATACGGGCTGATATACCCACCGGTATCAAAACCGCTGTCCACCCTTACATCCGCTCCTCTGGGCTCGGAATAGCGAGTAATCATGCCGGTGGATGGCATGAACTCATTGGTTGGATCTTCAGCGCAGATTCGCGCTTCCATGGCCCATCCCTGCAGGGCAACTTCGTCCTGCCCAAACGGTATGGCTTCACCGTATGCTATGCGCAGCTGCAACTCAACTAGATCGAGACCAGTTACCAGCTCAGTTACCGGATGCTCCACCTGCAGGCGGGTATTCATCTCCAGAAAATAAAACTACCCTCTACGGTCTAATACAAACTCAACAGTGCCTGCATTCACATAACCTGCTTTACGAGTGAGTTCACAGGCGGCCTCACCCATACGGCGACGCAGGTCCTCGCCCAGACCCGGCGATGGCGACTCCTCAATAATCTTCTGGTAACGGTGCTGGATGGAACACTCCCTTTCACCAAGATGTATCACGTTGCTGTGCACATCAGCCAGAACCTGTACCTCGATATGCCGCGGGTCTTCGATATACCTTTCCATGAAAATGCGGGCGGGTCGAGATGACCTGCTATCCTTCGTCGCTTCTACAACCGGCATACTCCAGTATGGCCAATCATTAATCTCCAGGACTTGCAGACCATCTCAATATATGAAATCTTCTGTTTGGACTCACAGAAGACTGCTCTTGAAGACCTCGGCATCGGCGGCCTCCGCCTCCTGACGCATTCGATGACGGTAGGCTTTGAGCTCATCTCGCAGACTGCTGTCAGAGAGTGCCAGAACAGCCACTGCCAGCAAGGCTGCATTTTTGGCTCCCGCTTTGCCTATGGTCACAGTGCCCACCGGAATACCACCCGGCATCTGCACCATGGAGAGCAGTGAATCAAGACCGCCCAAGTCCGATGTGGTCATGGGAACCCCTAAGACCGGAACGGTTGTAGAGGCAGCTATCACACCTGCGAGATGGGCAGCTTTCCCAGCTGCCGCAATGATCAACTGGAGACCTCGTTCCTCAGCTGAGGTGGCAAATTCGTGGGCACGCTCAGGAGTTCTATGGGCTGAAATCACCCTAACCTCGTGTGGTATACCAAAATCGACAAGAACTTTGGCACATTCCTTCATTACTTCGTAATCGGACTTACTTCCCATAATCACGGCAATTTTAGGTGCCTTATCATTTACCGAATCGATCATCTCAGGTCACCTCTGCTAAAAATACATTGGTCTTCCGGACTTTTTCAGCAAAAGCTGCCATTTCAGGAGAAGCCGGTTTGAGTTGCTGTGCTTCGTCTTGGGTGAGTACCGCTGTCATGGAAGGCACATGCCTGCCATCGGCGATGGTAACTCCCTCAACCAGAGCCTGGTGCTGAACTACTACCCCTTTCCCCAGCTTCGCCTGGAAAACGACGCTCTTAAAGCCGATGAAACAGTTTTCACCCACCTCACATGGCCCGTGTACCACGGCACCATGGGCCAGAGAGGCTCCCCTGCGAACCCTGACAGGAGAGCCCCCCAGGGCATGAATGATAACGCCATCCTGGATGTTCACCTCAGGCTCGATAACAATGGCTTCAACCTTGCCTTCCGGACAAGGTTCATCAGCACGAATGACCGCATTCGGTCCCACAAATACTTTCTCACCGATGTGCACATTGCCTATAACGACGGCTGATGGATGAATAGTGGCACTTGCTTCCACCGTGGGCTTATCGCCTGCATGATTCCGATAAATCATTATTCTTACTCCTTTTTTGATTTGATTGTAATCCGTTTGCAGTACCTACAAAAAAACTTCTTCTTCCTATTTAAAAAATCTCAGTTAGCAGAATCTCGGGCACTTCCGAGAATCTCTTCAATACACAGAATCTATTTTCCAATCGGAAATTCTTACCCGCCGAGATTACAGGAGATGCGAGATACGGCAAAACAAGCCGGAATTCGTACTGCACGTGCTTTCCCAAAATTCTCTTTTTCTCAGGCAAAAAAAAAGGCCGCTGCTCGTTTACAAAAAACGAGCAACGGCCTTGTATTTATCTCGCACCCTCCAGCACTTTGGAAGGGGTCGATCAAACTCTAAGGTAAAAAATTATTGTTTCTTTCTCACCCCCCGAAGCAACTCTCTTAAAGCATTTCCTTTTGCTTCAGCAGGTGAAGGGTGATAACAACATATTCCCTGAAGTTTGTCAATCAAAATCATACTCTCAATATATCAAGCTGAT
>JAZBNU010000075.1:0-13908 GCA_036350815.1 Desulfopila sp. | reverse complement strand
TCTCCCCCAGGGTCTACGATTGCACCTTTTTTGGTTTCTTCACAACCGATTATATAGCTGCAAACCCCCATACTGCCGACTATGAGTTGCTTGAGTATCATATCACCTCATTTTTTAAAAAGATCACCGACGAGGCGATGACTCGCCTCGTCGTTATATATGCAAACCTCACAACGCTTAGACACTACAAATTGCTCTGTTGCAAATACGTTCTCAGCTGCTGCAGCTGCAGCCGCAGCCGGAGTTGGTCATATTCAGGGTTACCGGAGGTGCAACTGGTGGATTTCTTTTTTCCACAGCCGCTACAATTGCAGTAAAAGCCTGGGTAGCGGGACTGCTCTCATCGGAGGAGAGATATGGTTTGCCGTCATCCCCGGCAACAACAACCCTGGGATCCATGGGAATCCTGCCGAGAAAGGGCAGATCAAATTCCCTGGCTATTTCCTCACCTCCACCGTTTTTAAAGATATCTACCTTCTCGTTGCAATTGGGGCAGACAAAACCAGACATATTTTCTACAACCCCTACAATATCCATTTTTACCGTTTTACAGAAATTAATGGATTTTCTCACGTCGGCAAGAGCTACCTTTTGTGGAGTGGTAACCACGATTGCTTTAACACGCGGAATAGTCTGTGCGATCGATAAGGGTTCGTCACCGGTTCCTGGAGGGGCATCTATAATGAGATAATCGAGCTCACCCCAGTCCATATCTGAAACAAACTGTCTGATGGCCTGTATCTTAAGGGGGCCTCGCCAGATTATCGCCTCGTCCCTGTCCTGCATCAGATATTCAAGAGAGACAACCTTCAGATTATCGTTATACTGGAGCGGTGCAATAAGATCATCCTCTTTTTCAGGTGGCTGCACACTACCCTTGAGATCAAGCATTCTGACAACATCGGGGCCATGAAGATCGACATCCATCAATCCCACCTTGTGTCCCTTTTTGGCAAGGCCCAATGCCAGATTGACGGAAACCGTCGATTTGCCTACACCACCTTTACCACTCATAACCAGAATTTTATTCTTTATTTTTCCTAGAGAACGGGTAATGGCATTTTCCTGCTGAGCCATGGCCGCCTGCTGCGCTTCTTTGGTAGCGCCTCCACCACATGAATTCGACATCGTTTGCCTCCTGAATGAATATGTTTCTCAACGAGATGGAAAATTGTATATCGTATTTTTCCTGCCCAGTCGAGCATTAAAACAACCATCATTACAGTAATTACGCTGACGCCAAATGCAATTAAATTAATACCCCGCCAAATAAAAAATATCATAAGAACATATTGTTATACCACACAGTGGATCGAGCAGGCGATTGTGGCAGAGAGATGTGGCTTTTTTTTGTATGCACAGCTTGATTTTTTGCTTCCATCAGCTTTGATACGTAGTATGTTATGATGTTCGTGTTACGATCGGAAGGAATCAAACAGGTGAAATTTCAGGCAGGGGAAAACCGGCTTCGGTTGCTCCCTTGCTATTCCTTCAAGGTTGCGCTGCACATGTTATAGTGAAAATATCTCCCATTTCAAAGAGGTTGATAATGCTTGGCTGGTTCAAGAAAAAAAAGGTTCAGAAAGATGCTCCTGTCATTCCCGAGGAGAACACCTCAGGAGAACTTGATACCGAAAATATCGAAAATGATACCGCAGATGCACCATTGCAGGGAACAGGAATTTTCGGTTCTTCCCTGGAAAGAAGTGAAGATATCGAGTCTTCACAGGATGATGCGGCTCAAGAGAAGAAACCACCTGAGGATACCCCAATAACGGCCAAGCCTCCCTCTCTTATCGGCAAACTGGCCATGAAGCTCAGTCGCACCAGAGAATCACTGGTGCAACAGATGGACAACCTTTTTCTTGGAAAAAAGGAAATCGATGTAGAACTGCTTGACGACCTCGAAGAGCTTCTTATTACTGCCGATATCGGCGCAGCCACAGCCGTTGAACTTATCGATTATGCTCGTAAAAAAGTAAAAAGAGCCGAGCTCTCGGACCCGGCATCACTGAAAAAATTCATTAAGGAACGGTTGCGTTCTTACATTGCCGACACCACCCGGCCCGCCGAATTAGTCATGCCGGATACCGGCCCATTTGTCATCATGGTAGTGGGTGTCAATGGAGTTGGCAAAACAACCACCATTGGCAAGATCGCTCATAAATTCCTCAATTCCGGCCAGACTGTTCTCCTCGCAGCAGCCGATACATTTCGTGCTGCGGCAGTCTCGCAATTGAAAATCTGGGGAGAGAGAAGTGGGATTGAAGTGGTTTGCAAAGATGAGGGTGCCGACCCTTCTTCTGTTGCATTCGATGCCGTGGCCAAAGCTGTCGATGAAAACTATGATGTGATCCTGGTGGACACGGCCGGGCGTCTTCACACCCAGACCAATCTCATGGAGGAGTTGAAAAAGATCAAACGGGTTATCGGCAAAAAACTGGAGGGAGCCCCCCACGAAATACTTCTGGTGCTTGATGCCACAACCGGACAAAACGGTATCTCACAGGCAAAACTGTTTAACGAAGCAGTAGGAGTGACCGGGCTTGCCCTGACAAAACTTGACGGAACGGCAAAAGGTGGTATTGTCGCAAACATCAGTCGCTATATGGATATACCTATTCGCTTCATCGGTGTCGGTGAAAAAATCGACGACCTGCGTGACTTCGATCCCGATGAATTTATAGAAGCTCTTTTTCATGAAAAATCGTAGGATACTCAGTTGCATGTTTTCCTGGATACTTTTGCAATATATCAGCATATGACACCTCGAAAGCTAATGACAGCTCTTACTGACACTATCATCACCCTATACCCAGCCTGATCACCATGTACTATCAACGGCAGCAACAGCCGGGATGCGGAGGATGCCTCCTCATCCTGCTCCTCATAATCTTTGTCACCGGAGGCGCTCCGGCCCTGATAAGCTTTTTAGGGAACCTTTTTTTCTTCGGCCTGATGACTGTTCTCGTTTTCATGGCCATTTTCTGGGGTTTTTCCTTCTGGGTCCGTAAACAGGTGGTTGACTATGAGTCGTCACAGACAGAAAGCCATAACCGCTTTGTCTGGCTCCTTGTCAACATTCTGGTCAATATCTCCAAAATCGACGGCCAGGTCACCAAAGAAGAAATTGCAACTATCCACCGTTTTTTCCAGTACAATCTGAACTATACCCAGACCAAAATGCTCTGGGTCAAAGATCTCATCAAGGAAGCCATTTCCTCAACGGCAACACTGGAAACCCTGCTGGAAGAATTTCGCTCAACCTTCGCCTACGAACCGCGTCTTATCCTGCTGGAGCTTGTCTATCAGATACTCTATACCAAGACCGTCGTGCCCGAAGAGGAATTGCGAATAGCCAGGAATATCGCCACCTTTCTGGAAATTTCGATATATGATCAGCGTACTATTGAGGCAAAATATACCTACCGGCGGCAGCAGCATCATGCCGCCCGGCAAAGCTCATCCGAACAGTATTATGCCGTTCTTGGACTGGAGCCCGGGGCAGACATGGAAGAGATCAAGAAGGCGTATCGCAAGTTGAGCATGAAATACCACCCGGACAAGGTTCGCCATCTGGGCGAGGAATTTCGTACTATAGCTGAGGAAAAGATGAAAGAGATAAATGCAGCATACGACTTTTTCAAGAAGAAGGACCGCTGACGGAAATTTTTCCCGGGTCAAAAGTTAATATTTAGAGAGAAGGTGAATACTACCATGGCTATTTCTGAAAAAATGCAAAATTTTGCAGAGAAGTCTTCCTGGATCAGAAAAATGTTTGAAGAGGGTGCTAAACTCAAAGCAAAGCATGGATCTGATAATATTTTTGATTTCAGCCTCGGCAATCCCGATCTTTCACCTCCGCCGGAGTTTGACGAAAGCATTTTAAGGATTGCTCAGGAAAAAACCCCAGGTGCTCATTCCTATATGCCCAATGGGGGATATCCATGGGTCAGGGAAGCTGTAGCAGCTCGAATGAGCAGTGAGCAGGGTGTTGCGGTAAGCGGCGCAGATATGCTGATGACCTGCGGTGCCGCAGGGGCTCTGAACGTAGCTCTCAAAGCTCTGTTAAATCCAGGAGAAGAAGTCATTCTCCTGGCTCCCTACTTCGTCGAATATAACTTCTATGTCGACAACCATGGCGGCACATCCCGTGTCGTGGCAACCGACAGCAGTTTTAATCTCGATTTTGAAGCTCTGCAAAACGGGCTGACGGAAAAAACCAAGGCTGTTATCATCAATTCTCCCAACAACCCCACTGGCCAGATCTACTCCCGCGAGGATCTTGCAAAACTAGGAAAACTGCTGGAAGATGCGCAGACGCGCTTCGGTACCTCAATCTATCTGATAGCCGACGAGCCCTACCGAAAAATCGTTTTTAAGGGCCATATTGTTCCTTCTATTTTCCAGGCATACAGGAACAGCATCGTACTCTCATCGTATTCCAAGGACCTCTCTCTCCCAGGTGAACGCATCGGCTATATGGCGGTCCATCCTGAAATTCAAGACAAAAAACTATTGCTCGATGCCATGACTCTGGCAAACAGGATTCTCGGCTTTGTCAACGCCCCGGCGTTGATGCAGAAAGTAGTAGCGGAACTGCAGGATGTCAGTGTCGACTGCAGCATCTATGAAGAGCGCAGAGATATTTTTTGCGCCATTCTCGACAACATCGGCTACGATTTCCTCCATCCTAAAGGGGCTTTCTATCTTTTTCCCAAATCTCCAATTGAAGACGATGTCCGCTTCTGTGCCATCCTGCAGGAGAATATGATCCTCGCCGTACCTGGACGTGGATTCGGTTCTCCCGGCTATTTCCGTCTGGCTTTCTGCACTGACGCGCAGATCATCAGAAACGCGGCCGATGGATTTGCTGCGGCCTACACAAAAGCATTACAGGAATAGTCTGAAAATCTCGAAAAATAGCGGCAGAGTCATTTCTGCCGCTGCTCTCTCTTATCTTTAAAAAATAGCTTGATCGGCACCTTGTCCAGCCCAAGACCATCGCGAAAACGATTGGTGAGATAGCGCTGGTAGGAAAAGTGGACACCTTTGTAGCTATTCGTCATTACAACAAATTTCGGCGGCGCGGTACCTATCTGCGAGGTGTAGTAAAACTTCAGTCGTTTATTTTTATAGATTGGCGGTGAATGATCCGCCACTGCGTCCTGAAGCAGACGATTGAGTGCCGATGTTGGAAATATTTGCTTAAACTGCCGAAATACCGAGCCAATGGTGGGAAACATTCTTTTTATCCCGTAACCGGTAAGAGCCGAAACCTTTAACAGAGGCGCAAAACCGACAAAAGGTATACCACGCCCAATTTCTTCGAGAATCTCTTTCTGCCGCTTAGGGTCTTCAGCAACCACGTCCCACTTGTTGACAAGTATAATCAATCCCCTGCCCTGTTCCTGCGTATACCCGATCACTTTGGTATCCTGTTCCGTCAATCCTTCCGATGCGTCAAGGAGGACAACGGCAATATCACATCTCTGCAAGGCACTGAGTGCTTTGAGAATGGAGAATTTCTCCAGCTTTTCCCGCGTTTTTCCTTTACGCCGGATACCGGCTGTATCAATAAGGAGGTAGGAATGCTTACCATGCTGCAGAAGGGTATCAACGGAATCTCTTGTAGTTCCAGAAATTTCGGAAACTACCATCCTTTCCTCCCCCAGAATTCTGTTGATCATTGATGATTTTCCCACATTGGGGCGCCCGAAAAAGGCAACCTTGATTGTATCTTCGGGTAAATTCTGATCAACAGTGCTTTCCTTCAGAGAGGAAACAAGATCGTCCATCAGGCTGTAAAAGCCATAGGTATGTTCAGCAGACAGAGGCCACAGCTGGTCGACTCCCAGCTCATAAAACTGGGAAAGGATATCAACCTCCTGCTCAGGTCCATCAATTTTATTGACGACGTGAAAAACAGTCTTCTCAGATTGACGCAGAATTCCGGCAATCTCAAGATCAGCAGGAGTCAGCCCTTCTCTGCCGTCAAGGAGAAAAAGGATAACATCAGCCTCCTCAATGGCTGCAACAGCCTGCCTGCGTATGTGACCGACCAGAAGATCTTCAGGATTGTCGTCAATTCCACCGGTGTCCACGAGAATAAAAGATCGTTCGTTCCAGATTACACGCTGGTAGTGCCTGTCGCGCGTCACCCCGGGAGTGGGGTCGACAATAGCATTGCGGGATTTTGTAATGCGATTAAAAAGAGTCGATTTGCCGACATTTGGTCTGCCGACCAGAGCAATTATTGAGTGTGTCTCGGAAACCATTGTTTGCCTGGGATAGTTGTGGAATGAAGGGATAATCCCCGTTCTGCTGCAAAGTTGCCTGTTGTTCGAGGAATGGTACTGACGGGAGGCCGATAATTACAGGAATTTGTCCCTTTTTGCAAGGACATATTACCACGATTAAAAGCTCAGAAGCTCATTAGCCTGTATGGCAACCTTCCGCAAACGACCATAACAGCGCAACTCTGGTTTTTCAAGAGCGCCCGCCAGCCGGTTGAGTGCAGGACGCAGGTACTGTTTGAAAAAAGGCTTATCCCGTTTTCTGTATAAAAAGGAGAATGCTCCAAGTATCTGCAAATTCCGTTGTAAAAAGAGATAGCTGTATTGCCTCAGAAAATCTTTCCTGTCAAATGTTCTGTATTTTGCAAGCTCAACGAGATAAAAGTCAAGCAACTCTTCCTGCACAACCGGTGTAATGGCACTGTAGGGATCAATCAGCAAAGAAGCAAGATCATATCCTGGCGGCCCGATTCTTCCGCCCTGAAAATCGATTATCTTCAGGGTCAAATCCTGCAGCATAATATTGCGGCATTGAAAATCACGGTGTAAAAACAGGTTCTGCTCTCCAGTGCCTGCCTGTGAAGCAATGTCTTCGAACTCTTCCTCTATATCATGACATTGTTCTCCACCAAGAAGTCCATACCAGAATTCCTCCAGAAAATAAGACGATTCTCTTGTGATCATGGTCTCCCGATCATATTCCGGTGAATCATGGCACCATTCTTTCTGAAACCCAATACTTCCGTACGACTGCATCCTGGCAAGCACACCGACAATGGATTGGAAAAGTTCTTTGAGCTGTTCTTCCTCCTGCGTATCTGATGCAATGCCGCCTGCAAGAGCATCATGAAGACGGACATCGCCACAGTCTTCAAAGAGGATCAGGCCTGTTTCTTCATTCGCCCCGAGAATTACAGGAACAGGAATCCCATGGGAATACAGGTGCCTGCCGATATGGATGGCAGAGCAGGCTTCTGCCAGATTTGCTGGAGAATCATCGGCGGGATAGACTCCAATGCAGAGAGATTTATCCTTGTGCCGAACCCGGAAGAAGTTGCGGCAGGAGCCATCGGCTGAAAATGGTGTCAGAGCATAGAGCGATTGAAACTTTTGCTGTTCATGGGAACTGATAACACCCCCAGCAGAGAGCAAAGCACCAACTTGATCTGCAATCGTTTTATCCTTCATGTCAGTTTCAGAAAACTATGGTATCAATGATACGGCTGTTATCGGGAATGACAGCGTCGTCCCAGACAACTGACCGGGATATACAAACATTCCTGCCAATTGTTGCCCTGCCGACTGCGCACCAGTCCTGGAGTGTAAGATTTTCCCGGACAACTGCATCCTCTGCCAGCAGGAATGGAGTTGGGCCTCCACGCATCTCAGCCCAGCAGGGAACTTTTTTCGTTAACAGATTGCTGTGCAGCTCCAGGTAGTCCTCCACTGTGCCCATATCCTTCCAGTAGCAGCCGTCAACTCGAACCGCAGCAATTGTCTTTTCACAACAAAGCATATCTTTATAACGGTCTATGATACAGCTGTATGCAAGGGGGTCTATAGAGTCCATTATGGCGGGATCTAAAACATGTATCCCGGTAACGGCAAGGGATCCTTCAATACCATTGCCTTTAAAACGGCAGACCCTGCCTTCGTCAACGAGAAGAGTATTGAAACGGGGATAGTCGTGAACGGCAAGCGATACCTGAGCACCCTGTTGTTGATGCCGACGGTAGAATTCAGCTAAATCTATGGTATGATAAATATCACCATTGGTCACAAGCAGCGGTTCATCCAGCATGTGCTCACGGGCACGGCCCAGGGCACCACCGGTTCCAAGCAGCACTTCTTCCTGCTGCAGAATCACCCCGGAAATACCGTCCAGCTCTCTTTCTATCTGGTGGCCGAGGTGGTGACAATTGACGATGATATGAGTGAATCCACACGACTGCAACCGTTGAACAGCAGCCAGGAGAAGCGGTATATTAAGGATTGGAAACAGTGGTTTAGGCCTGATAGTCGTATAGGGCAAAAGACGGGTGCCGAGTCCTGCCGCAAGTATCATAGCCTGCATGGTTTATCCACCGCTTGTCTCAACTCAAGACTAACAGAATTCACTCTCTAGAATTTACTCTCTACCCCGGATATCTCATGAACAATATATAAACCAGGGAATAGGGAATATTTCTTCCTCTTTCTTGTATATGGAAATCGTCCCGGTGTCCATATAACAACCACCGGTCAGGGCACCACCGATACCCGTTCAAAAACGAGGCTGACCTTCCTGGTCTTCAGTTATGCCGACAACAACTATTCCGGCCGCATCTGCTTCCCGAATAAAATCCTCGGAATCAAACATCAGTGATTTACCCGCTTCCACCGCCAGCACCGAAGCATTTGCCGCCTTCATGCTTTCTATTGTCTGCAGACCGGTGGCTGGCAGATCAAAACGAAAATCCTGTCCTGGCTTGTGGACCTTGACAACCACCACTTTTTCCTTGCCGAGCTGACCGCCGCGGAGAATAGCGTCGTCAGTGCCTTCTATCGCCTCAACAGCTAGCACAGCGCGGTCCCGGACAACAACACACTGGCCTATATCCAGTTTACCAATTGCTTTTGCCATGTGCCAGCCGAAGCAGATGTCCTCTCTCTGCTGCCGGTTGGGCTTTTTTTTAGAGAGTATTCCGGCGGGAAAAAGTAAATCGCCTAGATACCGCGTTGATTCAACGATGGTAATGCCATCATCCTGTAAGGCATCGGCAATTGCCCTTAATATGGCATCGTCATGTCTTCGATCAATTCTCCTCCACAGGGAGAGGCCCTTGAGATCAAAAAAGACATCGCGAAAAATACGTGTCTTGGTGATTGTTCCGAGAAATACAGCCTCAGCGACGTTATTTTTTTTAAAGAACTGTATAACCTTGCCAAGCTGTCCCAGTTTTACCCAGCAGAAACAATCAGCCGCGGAAACTACCTCAGGGGCAGTCTCTCCTTTAAAGCCAACCACTATGGATTTCCTGCCGGAATCCTTGGCTGCCTCGATGAAAAGCTTCGGAAACTGCCCTCCTCCGGCGATTACGCCTATATTTTCAAAGCCTTCCATCTATCAATCATCAGCTGTTCGGCGGACGACCCCGCGTTGAGATTCTTCAAAAAACCTGACCATATCGTCCACCTCAGGACAATCGGTAATTTCTTTTCTCGCTAACTGCAGCGCATCTTTAAGCAATAAATCTGGTGACCGGAAGATAATCCTAAAGGCGTTGTCAATTTTACTAATTGTTTCCCGAGAGAATCCTCTTCTCTTTAAGCCGACCTTATTAATCCCGGAAATACGGGTACGATTGCGAGTTCCGGCAATAATGACGTATGGCGGAACATCAAGAGTAACCCCGGATACACCACCTATATAGGAATATTTGCCGATTCTGGCAAACTGATGAACCGCAACCAGACCGCCTATCGTGGCACAATCACCGACCTCCACATGCCCTGCCATAGTGGCGACATTGGAGAGAATTACGTTATTTCCGATAATGCAGTCATGAGCAATGTGGATATACGACATCAACAGATTATTATTTCCGATAACCGTCTTTCCTCCCCCCTGGACGGTACCGCGATGAATCGAGGCATATTCCCGTATGGTGTTATTATCCCCCATTATCAATTCAGTGGGTTCACCAGCATATTTAAGGTCTTGAGGATCACCTCCTACAAGCGCAAAAGATGAGATCCTATTGTTTTTTCCTAGAGTGGAAGGACCGGAAAGAACCGCATGTCCAGCTATTGAGGTTCCGGCGTCGATACGTACTTTGCCGTTAATAATGGCGTACGGTCCGACCGTCACCGAGGAATCAAGCTCTGCGTTTTTATCAATAATGGCTGTTGGATGTATTGTCATAATCCTTTCTTTTCGTATATGGTAAACACCTCAGAGAAAAGTCTCATCGGCATGTTAAGTTTCATTCTGTTGCTTGATTTTCAGTACTATGGTCTCTTAAAACATGTCTTTATCCAAATGAGGCCATGAGTTCAGCCTGGGCCACAAGCTGGCCGCTCACGTATGCCTTGCCGTCCATGACCATTATACCCCGTTTCATCTTTAATAGCTTAAGCTCAAAAATCAGCTGATCCCCGGGAATAACCGGTTTTCGAAACCGAGCATTGTCTATTCCTGCGAAATAGAGAAGTTTATTGCCTATATATTCTGGTTTTGTGTGAAATCCGAGAACGCCACCCACTTGAGCCATTCCCTCGAGAATCATGACACCGGGCATCACCGGTTGATCGGGGAAATGGCCCTGAAAAAAAGGCTCATTCATGGTAACGTTCTTGATGCCGGTGATTTCCCGGCCTGGAAAAATCGACGTGATCCGGTCAACCATCACAAAAGGATATCTATGCGGTAAAAGCTTTAATATTTCATAGATATCCAACTCTCCAGGAAGATTACTTTCTGTCATTATTTTTCTCCTTACCGACTTGCTCGTCATTCACCACCAGTTGTCGCAACACATCCATTTCTTTGCGCAGCCTTCTCACCTCGGCGCGCATTTCAGGTATTTTGCCATAGGCTGTTGCCGCTCTGGTCCACTGTTGTATGGGAATAGCCGGCATACCGCCGACAATCGCACCGGCCGGCTGATTTCGGGTGACTCCGCCCTTGCCAGCCACCATAACTCCGTCTTCCAGACGAATGTGCCCCTTGGTGGATGCCTTGCCGCCCAGCACAACATTCCTGCCGAGAACAGTAGAGCCCGACACTGCCGAATGCGCCAGCAGCAGACAGTTTTCACCGACGATCACATTATGGGCGACCTGCACCATATTATCGATTTTTGTTCCTGATTTGATCCATGTGATACCATATGCCGCGCGGTCGACACAACAGTTTGCACCAATCTCGACATCATCGTCAATGCGGACACTGCCCACCTGGGGACGCTTGATGTGGCACCCTCTTTCATCTGGAGCATAACCATAGCCGTCACTTCCAATAACAGTACCGCAGTGAATGATAACCCGTCGACCTATCCTGGTGGCGTTTTCAATGGAAACATTGGGACGGATGACGGTGTCGTCGCCTATTTCTACATTATCTCCAACATAGGCGCCTGCGCCGATAAAAACACGCTCACCAAGTGCGACGTTGTCTCCCAACACAGCATTCGGCTCTATCGTGACTGCAGATGGAATCCTGCAGCCCTGACCGATATGTGCTTTTGCATGCACCCCTTTGGCTTCAAAGGGTTTTTCCAGCAGGAAATTGTGAATTACAGCAGACGCCAGATAGGGACTCTTCACCCGTATTAGCGTCTTGTCGCTTGTTTCAATTTCCAGCGGCACAATAACGACAGAAGCTCTGGTTTTTTCCAGTAAATCAGTACGATTCGCTTTCACCAGAAAGGTTATCTGGCCTGGACCCGCATCTTCAATAGAACTGAGTCCATGTATCAGAACAGAGCCGTCACCTGTAAGTCGGCCTTCTACCAATGCCGCAAGTTCTTCGGCTGATATCTGTTTTTCTTTCACGTTACAAAACTCCCGTATTGTTTTTTCTCAGAGCGGCAATACCTTTTTACTCGTTAAACTCTCTTTCCTCCAGCCCAAAATCAGCTGTAGAGCAGATATGGTTCACGCCGTTCCATAAATTCGCGTAACTCTCCGCTCCAGGCATCTTCCATCTCCTCAACCGCTGCTCCCTGCTCAAGCTCTTCCCTGACCTGCTCCGAACCTATGATAAGATCGATCGGCAACCTGAAATATTCATACTCATATGGTGGATCTTTGTACTGAAACTGCTCCTTATACAGGCTGAGTATGGCCTGCAGCAAAACCAGACTGGTCCGGTAGGGCCGGTAAGCATGCCGGTCCGTCACATGAAGCTGAAATCCGCTGCACACCTGGCCGGCCCATTTTCCCGATGTAGGCTGAAAGAGTAGAGGACGCAAAAAGCAACCAGGCAACTCTGTTCTCTTCACAAAATTTAGCACTTCGTCATGAACGAGATAAGGACAGCCAAAGAGCTCAAAGGGCAAGGTGGTCCCTCTGCCTTCAGAAACATTGGTTCCCTCCCAGATAACCTGACCTGGGTAGAGCAGAGCCGTCTCCGGGCTCGGCATATTAGGAGATGGAAAGACCCAGGGAAACCCCGTATCCCGAAACAGCATATGCCTCTGCCAGCCCTGCATGGCAACAACCTCGAGATCCGCACCGATATCGTATTCACTGTTAATAAATAAGGCGAGCTCGGCAAAAGTCAGACCATGCCTCATGGGCAATGGAAAGAGACCGACAAAGGAAGTACAGCTCTCCTTAAGAAGATTCCCTTCTACAGTATGCCCGCCCAGCGGATTGGGCCGGTCAAGTACCAGTACCTTTTTCCCGTACTGGCAGGCGGCCTCAAGACAATACGCCATGGTATAGAGAAAGGTATATACTCTTGTGCCGACATCCATGAGATCAATTATCAGGATGTCGATATTGGCCATCATCTCCTCAGTCGGTTTGCGGACCTCACCGTAGAGGCTGAAAACAGGTAATCCGGTCAGGGCATCGATACTGTGGTCTGATTCAACCATATTATCCTGTTTTTCGGAGTAGAATCCATGCTGTGGAGAAAAAAGAGTCGTAAAGGCATCAGCAGATTTCTGTTTCAGCAAAAGCCTGTTGTGAATAAAATGGCGGTTGACAGAGGCCTGATTCGTCAACAAACCGAACCTATTCCCGGCAACATGCTTCAGCTGGGAATCAAGCAAAACCTCCAGACCGACAGCAATCATCTTCTTCTCCGTTTCTCTTGGGGCAGAATTATCCTTTCCTATTCAACCGTGACGCTTTTAGCAAGATTTCGCGGCTGATCAACATCACATCCCCGACGGGCGGCAATTTCATAGGAAAGCAACTGTGCCGGGATAGTATAGAGAATCGGATTCATTTCCTCGTGAATATTAGGCAGATAGATTACATCATCAGTCAAAGCAGCCAACTGCTTATCTTCTCTGCTTCCCATGAGGATCAATCGACCCTGCCGGGCTTTAATCTCTTCAACATTAGAGATGACCTTATGATACACTCCATCCTGCGGCACAATGGCAAGAACAGGCATGTCTTTATCGATCAATGCTATTGGACCGTGTTTCAGCTCACCGGCGGCGTACCCCTCAGCATGAATATACGAAATTTCTTTTAACTTCAGCGCTCCCTCAAGGGCGATGGGAAAATTCATGCCCCTGCCGATGAAGAGAAAATCGCGACAGTCATAAAATTTATCAATCAGGGTGCTGATCTGTTCCTGTATGCCGGACAGCTCTTCACCTATAATCGGCCCTATATCTATAAGCGCTTTTGCAAGTTCTTTACGCTTTTCGAGCGCTACAGTGCCTTTTTTTTCCGCCAGAAATAGGGCAAACAAAAACAGGGCCGTCAACTGAGCTGTAAATGCCTTGGTTGAAGCTACTCCTATTTCCGGTCCGGCATGAGTGTAAATGGTTCCATCCGCCTCGCGTGTCATTGTTGATCCGACAACATTACAGATAGTTACGACACGCGAACCGAGCTGTCGGGCCAGACGTATCCCTGCCAGAGTATCAGCAGTCTCCCCTGATTG
>JAZBNU010000074.1:0-11259 GCA_036350815.1 Desulfopila sp. | reverse complement strand
CTCAAAGGTCCTGTCGAAGAAATCCTTGATCATTCCAGCCATTGTGCCGAAGTATTCCGGTGAACCGATGGCTATGGCGTCGCAGTTGAGCAGATCGTCCAGACTGGCATCTTGAGCCTTCTTCAAGCAAACTCGAATGTTCTCTTCCCGGGATGCGCCGCCCGCAAGCCGTCGGGCCATTTTTTCCATGGTGCCGCCTTGAGAGTGGTAGATTACCAGGATGTTTCTTCTTTCTGTGTTTACTTTTTCTTTCGGTCTCATAGCCTCATAGCATTGAAGAGTATCTGCTTAAAGATCACTGCAGAATCATTCACCATCAAAGGCGCAGAAAGTGTGCAGTTTCAGACCTGCCTGGCGCAGTGTGGTACTGCCGCCGATATCGGGGAGGTCGATGATGGCTGCGGCCTCAACTATTACGGCGCCCAGTTTTTCGATGAGTTGTGCTGCCGCCAGCATTGTTCCTCCGGTGGCGATGAGATCGTCGATCAGGAGCACTCTGTCGCCTTTTTTCAGGGCCGCTGTCTGAATTTCTACCTCTGCTTCGCCGTATTCCAGAGAATAGGCCTGGCTGATGGTTTCGCCGGGAAGTTTGCCTTTTTTTCGTACAGGTACAAACGAGGTGTTAAGCAGGTAGGCCAGCGGAGAGCCGATAATAAAGCCGCGTGCGTCAATTCCTACCACCGCATCGATTGTGGTGGTGAGATAACGGTACACAAAAGCGTCAATTACCTTTCGGAAAATCAATCTGTCTTCCATTAATGTGCTGATATCTCGAAAAACAACACCTTTTTTGGGCCAGTCCGGGATGGAGCGGATGTGGTTTTTTATTTCTGTGTAGTCAGTATTCATATGCCTGTTCTGTTTCCCTGGTTGGTCGGATGAGCAGTACTTAGAGGATAATGTATTTCAGCAGGGCCAGGACGGCGACCACTGAAACACTGATATTGATGTCACTCCCCCTGCCGGAAAAGAGTTTCACAAGGGTATAGGTAATAAAGCCTATGGCTATGCCGTCGGCAATGGAATAGGTCAGCGGCATCATCACTGCGGTGACCACCACCGGTGCTGATTCGGTGAGATCCTGCCAGTCGACGGATGCGATGGAGGCAATCATGAGTACGGCGACAAAGACCAGTGCTGAGGCAGAGGCGTAGGGCGGAATCATCATGGCAAGCGGCGAGAAGAACAGGGCCAGAAGAAACAGGACGGAGACGGTAATGGCAGTAAGCCCGGTACGCCCTCCAGCGGCAATGCCGGCACCGCTTTCGATATATGAAGTAGTGGTTGAAGTGCCAAGCAATGCACCGGCAATGGAGGCACTGCTGTCGGCCATCAGGGCTTTGCCGGCTCTCGGCAGTTTTCCTTCTTTATCGAGCATGTTGCCCTCCTTGGCTACGGCGATAAGGGTACCCGAGGTATCAAAGAGATCGACAAAGAGAAAGGCGAAGATAACCGCAAATAGACCGGCTTCAATGGCACCGATAATGTCGAGCTGGAACAGTGTCGGAGAAATGCTTGGTGGTGCCGAGACAATGCCTTTGTATTCAACAATCCCTAACAGAGCCCCGATAATGGTGGTGCCGAGAATGCCGATAATCACCGCTCCCGGTATCTTTCTGTAAAACAGAGCGGTAATAACGACAAAGCCGAGGAAGAACAGCAGGACCTGAGGGCTGCTCAGCCGGCCCAGAGTGACCAGGGTAGCGGGATGATCGACCACAACCCCAGCTCCCTGCAGACCAATGATAGCAAGAAAAAGCCCTATTCCTACAGCTATGCCTGTCTTCAGCGACATTGGGATGGCGTTGATTATCCATTCGCGGATCTTGAAAATGCTGAGGCAGAAAAAGACAACACCTGACCAGAAGACACAACCAAGGGCGATCTGCCAGCTTTGCCCCATACCGAGGACGACGCCGAAGGTGAAAAAGGCATTCAGTCCCATGCCGGGTGCCAGCGCCACCGGATAATTGGCTGCAAGCCCCATGACCGCGGTGCCGAAGGCGGCGGCAAGACAGGTGGCGACAAAGACGGAACCGAAGTCCATACCGGCATTGGCGAGAATCCCGGGGTTTACCGCAATGATGTAGGCCATGGTAAGAAAAGTCGACAAGCCTGCGATGATCTCGGTCTGAACCGTAGTGTTGTTTTCTTTAAGTTTGAAGAGTTTTTCGAGCATGATGCCGCAGTTCCTTTTGTTATTTTAATTACAAAATCTGATTACCCCTAAAGATCAGCAAGCCCTATGGGGCAGGATCACTCTTTTCACGGGACGCCATAAACCCTTCCATGGGGGCTTGACTGCAGCCGTCCTGTCTGCAGACACCCGAGAAAAGAGCGACCCTGCCCCCCTTAAAATCACGATGCTGAGTTACAGGGGTAATCAGGTTACAGAATTTCTTTCAATTGTATTTCGTAAAGAACGAATATAGTATCCAGATTGGAGTTTTTGTTCAATATATTCCGCTTCAAATTGAAGCGGCTTTCTTTATACATTCTGATTACCCCTTACAATTACGATGCTGAGTATCAGGGGTAATAAGGTTATACATTAAAAAATTGGTTGGTGTTTTTTCTTCGAGGCTGTTCTCTTCTGGAAAACTTGGGCAATATGTGTATTTATTGTGATGGTTTTATGATACGGATAATTCATGGGAAGATTGCACCACAACCGGAGTGAAAGGAAGTTAAACCATATGGACCAGAAAATAGCGGCTATTGGGGACAGCCATTCTTTCCGATGTTTTCAAGGACACAAGCGGATTGCAGACTCAACTGTCTACAGTGGTACTAATAAGCTGGATGGTAAAACCGCGTATAAAATCGCCAATCATCATAAACGGGTTATGAAGGTCATACTCCCTTTGAGGGAGAAGCACCTGCTCTTTTGCTTTGGTGAAGTGGATATTCGTATTCATATAAAGTATCAGCATCTCCGCACTGGAGTTCCTGTAGATGCTCTTCTTCAACAGACCGCGCAGCGGTATACGGAATATGTGCGTGATCTGCGAACTCAAGGATTTGACATTCATATATTTAATGTTGTTCCCACCGGTGAGTTCAGCGGCCCCCGGTTCGAAGGCTGGAAAAAAAAGCTGACCTATCCCTTTTTAACCGATTTTTCTGAACGGCAGGAGTACACCTTGTCGCTCAACCGGCAATTGCGGCGTTACTGTACCGAAAAGAACATTCCGTTTATAGACATTTATAAATATCTCGTTGATGAAAAGGGAAAACGACGGCAGGAACTGATCTATGACTTTTCCCATCTCAACGCACAAACTGCCGACATTGTGCTGGAACACTACAGTTTCAGTTGATGAGGTGAGAAAAAAAATCGACAATGCAGCAGCAGGCAGATGCATTGTGGAGGAGCTGCTGCATTGTCGACTGGAGGCTCTCTGGCAGGAGACCAATCGGGGAAAAGGTAACACAAAAAATCATTTAGTGTTACTGTAGCGTTTCTCCATAACGGTGTCAATATTTTTTTGCCAGTTCTGCGATAATTATGATGTTTTCAGGGGTGGTATCAGGCGGGGCGCTGCTGATCGTAAAAACATTGACATCATGGTTTCATATGCGGCATAAGGGGGATGAATGAATTACAGGTATATGTATGGAAATCATTGAGCGGTATCTCGTTATCTTTTCGGATGCATCAGCTCTGCCAGACCCTGCTGAGATTATTTGCAACAGGTGGGAGTCTGGTTGGAATGCACCTCTGGTAATACTACAGGTCTGGATACCTTGCCTTTTAAGCGGGAAGTGTTGAAGAATGTTGAGTGTTTTAGGTAATTGCTGGGCCCTGTTTCTCGGAATGGGGCTCATTATGCTGGGCAACGGGCTGCAGGGTACACTGTTGGGTGTTCGTGCATCGCTGGAGAATTTCGGGACGACCGTTACCGGCATGATGATGTCCGGATATTTTCTAGGGCTTATTTTCGGCTGCAATTTTGTCCCCCGGATGGTCTGGCATGTCGGCCATGTCCGTACTTTCGGCGCGCTTGCTTCCCTTGCTTCAACCTCTATTCTGGTCCAGGCGGTTTTTGTTGATCCATGGATATGGTGGGCTATGCGGCTGGTGACGGGTTTTGCCTATTCCGGTCTCTATATCGTAGCGGAGAGCTGGTTGAATGATTCTGCAGATAATTCGTCACGAGGCCAGATACTCAGTTTATATATGCTGGTTTCTCTTGGAGGTATGGCAGGAGGGCAGATGCTCCTGAATGCTGCAGAACCCTCTGGATTCCAACTGTTTGTCCTGGTTTCACTGTTGATATCTCTTGCTCTGGTTCCTATTCTCCTCTCTGCTACCCGAGCCCCGTTTATCGGTGCGATTGAGCGGGTCGGGATTATCAGTCTGTATCGGGTGTCTCCTCTCGGGGTAGTCGGTATGGTGGTGATAGGTATGGCAATGGGCGCCATTCTCGCCATGGGAGCAGTGTATGCTACGGATGTGGGCATGACGGTGAGGGAGGTGTCGTTTTTTATGACGGCCATGATACTTGGAGGTTTTCTTTTTCAATACCCTCTGGGCTGGCTCTCCGACCGGATCGGGAGGCGTAAGGTGATTTGCTTGAGTTGTTTTTCAGGAGCCTTGATATCTTTTCTCGCTATGGGGTTAACGGGCCAGGAGAGCTATTTCCTTGTGGTAATTGCCGCTGTCGGAGGATTTTCCCTGCCCCTGTACGCCCTCTGCGGAGTGCATACCAACGATTATCTCACGCCAACCCAGATGGTGGCTGCAAGTGGAACTCTGGTGCTGTTGAGTTCGGTAGGTGCCACAGCCGGATCACCCATAGCCGCTCTGGCTATGGAGATTTTCGGGCCCCAGGCATTTTATGGAACTATTGGATGTATGCTCAGCGGAGTCGCAGGTTTTGCCCTGTGGCGCTCAACCAGGCGTACTGCCGTTGTCGGCGCGGAGCAGGGAGAATTTGTAGTTATGGCATCAACACCGCTGGCAGCATCATTAAAACCGGATGTTGCATTGGAAGATCTTGAAGCGGCCATTGATGAAGACAGAGAAGATATTCTGACGAGTTTTGATGAGCTGGCCAAGGATCTCGAGGCAGCCCAGGATGAAAATAGTGAAACAGGACAATGATGGAATGTTGATGAGCTTCTGCTTTCGGCCTGGAGGAAACGTATAGAATATGGAAAGAGATAGTGTTGAACTTCTTGCTCCAGCCAGAGATCTCGAATGTGGTATTGCGGCAATCGAGCACGGAGCCGATGCAGTGTATATAGGTGCCCCTCGGTTTTCTGCAAGGGCTGCTGCAGGCAACAGCTTTGACGATATTGGCAGACTGATGGAATGTGCACATCAGTTTCACGCCAGGGTGTATGTTGCCCTGAATACGCTTCTGCGAGATGAAGAGCTGAGTGAGGCTGTGGATATAGCCCAGAAGGTTTATGCAATGGGGGCTGATGCCCTTATCATCCAGGATCTCGGCTTGCTTGAGTGTGATCTTCCTCCTATCCCATTACATGCCTCGACGCAGGTTGATAATCGCAGTGTTGCAAAAGTACAGTTTCTCGAGAAGGTTGGTTTTCAGCAGGTAGTCCTGGCAAGAGAACTCACCCTTGCTGAAATCACCGGGATAGCAAAACAGACTTCGGTGAAACTTGAATGTTTCGTTCATGGCGCCCTTTGTGTCTCTTACAGCGGGCGCTGCTCTATCAGCGAAGTGATGACGGGAAGAAGTGCAAACAGAGGCGAATGCACCCAATTTTGTCGTCATCGTTTCTCCTTGCACGATGGTGACGGCAGGACAGTTGCGGCAGACCGCCATCTCCTCTCTCTCAAGGACCTTGATCTTGCAGACAGTATTCCTGCCCTCATTGGAGCCGGGGTTCGTTCTTTCAAGATAGAAGGCCGTCTCAAAGACAGTAATTATGTGAAAAATATTACCGCTCTGTACCGGCAGCGGCTCGATCAGATCCTGGAGAGCGAGAGTGCGCTGTACCCCTCATCCTCGGGAAAATGTTGTTATACATTTGAACCCGACCCGGAAAAGACTTTTCACCGCGGTCGGACGCACTATTTTCTCCATGACAGAAAAAACAGGCCGGCTTTTCCCGCTACCCCTAAATCCGTTGGGAAATTGACAGGTACGGTAGGTGTTGTCAGGGAAAGAAGTGTTGAGATTATAACAGAGATGGATCTGCACAACGGTGATGGCCTGTGCTATTTTGATGAGCAGGAACATCTTGTTGGTTTTCGGGTTAACCGGGTAGAGGGGCGTTGGGTTTATCCTCATGGGAAAATCAGTCCTCTGCCTGGCGCAAAAATATATCGCAATAATGACGTGCAGTTCAACCGATCTCTGCAGAACAGCGAAAAGTGCCGTAAGATTGAGGTGGCTGTAACGGTAACCGAGAAGGCGACAGGGCTTTCTTTTGCTATCGTTGATGAAGACGAAATTGCCAGCTGCACCTCCATCGAGTCTGCCGCGACCCCAGCTATGCAGCCGGATAAAACCATAGGGAGTCTGCGGCAGCAGGCACAGAAGAGCGGTGATACGATCTTCACGGCCACTGCCGTCAGAATTGAGGTGAATCCAGAGAGATACTATCCTCCTTCGCTTGTGAAGGAGTTGCGCAGAAAAGCCTTTGCCGCCCACCTGTGGAAACGTCTACGATATCATAAAAAACCACACATTCTGCTACAGCCCAATACAGTGCCGTGGCCGGAAGAGGAATTCAGCGGTATTGACAATATCGTGAATTCCAGAGCAGAGGTGTTTTATAGCCGTCACGGTGTGGTTTTGCCCGAAAAGAGACGATCAACGCCGGAACAACTAATGTCCTGCAGGTATTGCGTTAAACAGCAGCTTGGAATTTGTCCTCGAGAGGGAAAAGAGGAACATTCCTCCTATAAAGAACCTTTCATACTCGCCGACAAAAACGGTACCTACCGCCTTGTTTTTCATTGTCATCGGTGCGAAATGACGGTGGAAAAATTTGAAAAAGGTGAAAAATCCTGAGAGATTCCATGGTGTTGCTCTGTCATCAACAATGTACTTATAATCCGGCGACAAAGTTTTTTCCGTACTCGCGGCACTGTTTTCTGCTCTTTTCATCGGGAGACCAACTGATGCGCAAACCTTCGTCAATGGTCTCCATACCTGCCTCGGCCAGTTTCTTCAGCAGAATTTTAACGGATTCTCCACTCCAGCCGTAGCTGCCGAATGCACCCGCTTTTTTCTTTTTGAACTTCAGCCCCTGAACCTCTTCGAGCAGGCCTGCCACCGATACCAGTATACCGTTATTGATGGTGGGAGAACCGAAAAGGACAGCCTTTGATTTGAATATTTCCGTAATGACATCATTTTTGTCTGTCCTGGCGAGATTGAAGAGCTTGACATTCACCTGACTGTCGGCCTGGCGGATTCCAGCAGCAATCTGCTCTGCCATGACACGGGTACTTTCCCACATGGTGTCATACAGCAGTGTTATCTGGTTTTCCTGATAATTGTCGGCCCATTCGAGGTACTTTTCAACAATCTGAGCCGGATTGTCACGCCAGATGATGCCGTGGCTGGTGCAGATCATCTCAAGCGGCAGATTGAATCCGAGAACCTCCCTTATTTTTTTGGTTACCATGGGGCTGAAAGGCGTCAGAATATTCGCGTAATATTTTATACATTCCTGAAAGAGCTCAGCCTGGTCAACCAGATCATTAAACATGAATTCAGAGGCATAGTGCTGTCCGAAAGCATCGTTGCTGAACAGTACCGCATCGCCGCTGAGATAGGTGAACATACTGTCAGGCCAGTGCAGCATCGGAGCTTCAACAAAGGTGAGCTCTTTGGAGCCGAGGCTCAGCGTGTCCCCTGTTTTCACAACGGTGAAATTCCAGTCCTGATGATAGAGTCCGCGAAGTGATTTCGTGGCGTTTTTAGTGCAGTATAGCGGTACATCGGGAATATGACGCAGCAGTTCCGGCAGAGCCCCGCTATGGTCATTTTCGGCATGATTGACGATCACGTAGTCAATTGAATCCAGGTCTATTTCCCTGGCAAGATTTTCAACATACTCCCTGGCGAAAGGTGTCCAGACGGTATCGATCAGTGCTGTTTTCTCTTCCTGGATCAAATAGGAATTATACGATGATCCCTTATGGGTAGAGTATTCATCACCATGGAATTTTCGTAGTTCCCAGTCTATTTTACCGACCCATTGTATGTTTTCTTTTACCGTAAAACTCATATTTCCTCTTTTGTAGTCGATGGTTATATGGATAGTTGCCTTAATACAGCTGTAACTGCGGCTCTCTCTTCAGGTGTATCATAAATCATAAATTATGCAAGAATGAGAAATTCATGGCTAAGGGTTAAAGGTGTGGCTGCAGTTTCTGCCAGAAGGGTATAGGTGTATTTTTCGTATCTTGACACATTGAAGAGAGAAGTGTATATTCCAAAAAAAGAATATGGAGGAGGTATGCAGGATTTTGTCGCTGTCATGAAAGCACTCTCTGATGTCAATAGAGTAAAGATCATTAAGATGTTGCAACGCAGGGTGTTGTGTGTGTGTGAAATGAAGGAGGCATTGGGAATTGCCCAGTCCAGTACAAGCAAGCATCTACGTATACTTGAAGAAGCTGGTCTGGTTGTCCGCTGTAAAGATGGCCTGTGGGTAAATTACTGCCTTTCCGATGGCGGTCAGAGTCCCTATGTTGCCAGCTTACTGGGAAATCTGCGGCACTGGCTCGAAAATGACGCTGATATTGAAGATCTGCTGGAGCGGTTACCGGATATACGTCGAGAAAAAATACTAGGGAAATAATTTCCGCTGTATATTAATAAATCGCTAAATAGCGAAATGATTGGGCGGCGTTTTCGCTGAAAAGCCACCGCAATGGAGATTGAATAATGAAGGAACGTACCAAACTGCTTTTGCTTGTGGGCGGGTTTCTTGCCGCGTATTATATCCCCTGGGATGCTGCGTTGATCCGGCAGTCGGGACTCGAGGCCTTCCTGATGCTGCAGGAATATGCTCGGGAGCATGTGCTGACCTGTTTGATTCCGGCGTTTTTTATTGCCGGCGCTATAGCCGTATTTGTTTCTCAGGCTTCCGTACTGAAATATTTTGGCGCCAAGGCCAATAAAATTTTGTCTTATACAGTGGCTTCAGTGTCAGGGACCATTCTGGCGGTCTGTTCCTGTACGGTGCTGCCGCTGTTTGCTGGTATTTATACCCGGGGGGCTGGTATTGGCCCGGCCACTGCATTTCTCTATTCAGGACCGGCCATTAATGTATTGGCCATCACCATGACAGCCAAGATTCTCGGCTGGCAGCTTGGCCTTGCCCGGGCCGTTGGAGCAGTGATCTTTGCCATTATTACTGGCTTATTGATGGCCCTGATCTTTCGCAAGGATGACGCGGCACGTACCGAAGGACAGATATATGTCCCCGATGAAGAAGGAAAAGAGCGGACCCTCCTGCAGGACAGCGCCTATATCCTTACCATGGTTCTTATTCTGATTTTTGCCGCTTTTGCGAAACCGGCAGACGATGCTACCGGTTTGTGGCCGATGATTTTCTCACTGAAATGGTATATTACCATCGGTTTGCTGATTGTGCTGGGATATATGGTCAAAGCCTGGTTCACCGGGGATGAGCGCAGAAGCTGGGTGGAGTCCACCTGGGGTTTTGTCAAACAGATTTCACCATTATTGGCCGGCGGAGTGCTGGTGGCCGGTTTTATGCTGGGACGTCCCGGCCATCCAGCTCTGATTCCTGAGCATTATATTCAAGATCTGCTTGGGGGAAACTCCTTTTCGGCCAATCTGATTGCTTCCGTGGCCGGTGCATTGATGTATTTTGCCACACTCACCGAAGTTCCTATTTTGCAGGGGCTTCTGGGTTCCGGTATGGGACAGGGCCCTGCTCTGGCGCTTCTGCTGGCCGGTCCTGCACTTTCTCTGCCCAATATGCTGGTGATCGGCAGTGTTCTTGGGGTAAAAAAGACGGCGACCTTCTGCACAATTATTATTGTTATGTCCACCATTGCCGGGATGATCTATGGTACATGGTTTGTTTAACATAGAGTTAGTTCTGTTAAAAAATAGAATGAAAAAGGAATGATTCACAGGTGGTGCCGTAGTCATGACGGAAGCGGCACATCACAATTACATTGCAAGGAGCAGTATCATGGAAATTAAAGTCTTAGGTCCGGGATGTCGGAAATGTTCACAGACAGAAGAGATTGTCAGAGAAGCGCTGGCGGAGTCCGGTGTGGCTGCCGATTTGGAAAAGGTGACCGATGTTATGAAAATTGCCGGTTACGGCGTATTCGGCACTCCGGCCGTGGTGATTGATGGTGAGGTCAAGTCGGTGGGCAAGGTTCCTGCCAAGGCCGACGTCATTTCGTGGTTAAAAAAATAATGGAGGTAAGTATGTCTGATACCTGTTGCCCCAGCGGTGGTGAAGTCATGCTCCTGGCATGTTCCGGTGGTTCCAATGTGGGACAATTGTCCAATCAGGCCGCAGTGGAGCTTACCCAGGAGGGATTCGGAAAAATGTTCTGTCTGGCCGGCATCGGCGGCGAACTCTCCGGTTTTGTCCAGTCAGCCAAAGATGTGGCGGAAATGGTGGTGATTGACGGCTGTTCTGTTGGCTGTGGTAAGGCGATTTTTGAAAAAGCCGGCGTCCCTTTGAGAAACTATGTCGTTATTACCGATGAGGAAATTGAAAAAAACAAGGATTTTAACCTGCAACGAAACGAAATTGAGCTGGTGAAGAGAGTAGTGAAAAAAAGTATTGAAAAATCACGTCGTCCACCGCTATTTCCCGGTATGATGCCGTTTGCAGGCGGTTGCGGCTGTTCCTCCAAGAGCTGACCCATGGCTTACGCGCTGAAAGGCGGTAAGAAGTTGGCTGTATTCGACATACCAGCCTTTTCTCTGATCCAGTTGGTTCAAATAACCGGAGATATATTCCCGGTGTTGATCGCCGGGAATACGTCCTTGCGGCATCACGAAAGAGAAAGAGGCTGAACGCGGAGCCATGAGCAACCTCTACCCAGAGAAAATTTATCTCGAACTGACCACGCGGTGCAATCTGCGCTGTCGAATGTGTGTCAAATATGCCGCCGGAAGCCGGATAATAGAAGAAGATCTGCCTTCTGCCGCACTCGCGAATCTGGGTTCCTGTCTTGACCAGATCAAGACCCTTATTTTGAACGGCATCGGTGAACCGTTACTCTATCCTGATTTGGAGAATGTCATTCGCTTTGCGCGCCGGAGAATGGCT
>JAZBNU010000073.1:0-6895 GCA_036350815.1 Desulfopila sp. | reverse complement strand
GCAAATATCCTTGAAGTTAAGGGAATGAGTTTCAGTGGTTTCGCCTCTATCTGTTTGGCTTGGCGGCTCTTCTTTCACTGGAGTTCAGTTTGACAATGCAAGCCTGAAAGAGTATTCTGTGGTAAAATGCATCACTTCGATGCTATGTGTTGCAAATTGAACCTGTATGTGGAGGAATCCATGGGAAGCCGATCTTTACGAATCGATGAAAACCTGGTGGTACAGGCACAGCGGCAAGCTAAGTTAGAACACCGTTCTATTAATGGCCAGGTAGAATATTGGGCGAAATTGGGCAAAGCCATTGCATCAAAGATCAACATGGCTGATGCTTTTGCCGTGACGCAGGGCCTGAAGGAGATCCGTCTGGAACCTGTTGGGAACAGTATCATTGATCCTGAAACTGTGCTGAAGGAACTTGAGAAAGACAGGGCAAAAGGGTTTGCCGGGAGACCAGCTACCACCGCCCCCTTCTATTTTGAGGTGAGTGTCACTCACCCTGGTTTTCTGGATAAGGTCGACTCTAACAGCGGAGAAAGACAGACAGGGCAATTCCAAAACGGTATTTTTAAGACGATATGATGTCCGGCAAAAAACAGCTATGGGTGCTGGCCGGCGGGAACGGCGCTGGTAAATCCACTTTTTACCAACACTATCTCTCCAGATACGGCATCAAGTTTGTCAATGCCGACTTGATCGCCCGGACCATGGATCCGGATCATCCCGAAAGGTTGAGTTACGAAGCCGCGATGCTGGCCACGGAGATGAGAGAAAACATGATCGCTCAGGGGGAATCCTTCTGCTTCGAAACGGTCTTCTCCCATCCTGCGAAAATCGATTTTATCGCAATGGCAAAAACCCGCGGTTACACCGTCATTCTTGTATATATTCATCTGTCTGATCCAGGCCTGAACGAGGCCAGGGTATACCAGCGAACACTGGAAGGGGGCCATGATGTGCCCGCTGACAAGATACGATCACGTATTCCAAAAACCATGAACAACATCAAGACAACACTCCCACTTGTCGATGAAGCCTGGATTCTAGACAACTCTTCAGGGCAGAACAGGTTCCAGCAGGTGATTATTATTAGACAAGGGTGTTGGGAAAGAAAAGTGGAACTCTTGCCTGACTGGGTTATGGGGCTTCTCCCCTGAAGTTGACCTTGCCGCTTTTTGGGAACCTGCAAGGAGGCGGTCTCCTCTTTTTGCAACAATTGGAAGATTGCCAATGGAGAGGGATGTTCAGAAAAAGGTAAGGAATAATAACATGAATTTAAAGCAATAATAACAGAAATCCAGTACATTGCAGTAATCGTTGACGCACAGCCCAGACACTTCAGACCAAATTCACTCCAAGGGACTTATATGATGCTTGAAAAACGTCAATTGCGGGGGACGGATTTTACTCTCGGCCGGATTGGAATCTCTTCAAGTTTCGGTGCAGATGTCGATGTGTTCGAGGAAGCCTTTGAGCGAGGCTGTAATTATTTCAACTGGGGAACATTTATCAAAGGAAGATCGGGCGCATTCAGGCAGTTTCTGCGCGGCAAAGAAAAGGCAGGCATGCGAGAGAGGATAGTGCTTGGCTTGCTCAGCTACTCACACTCCGTGTTCTTAGGCAATGTTTTTTTGGAGTCCGCCCTTAAACAGCTTGGTACCGATTACATCGACAGTCTTATTCTGGGATATTTTTCCCAAAAGCCGCCGCAGCGTCTGCTGGACTGGGCTGCAGGAGTAAAAGAGAAGGGTCTTATTCGTGCCGTCGGCATGACCACGCATAATCGACAGATAGTCGCCGAACTTGCCGACAGCGAGTTTATCGATTATTTCCACATACGATATAATGCTGTGCATCGTGGGGCCGAGGAAGAGATTTTCCCAAAATTACAGGGAAAAAACAAAGGAATTGTTTCCTTCACGGCTACCAGCTGGGGAAAGCTGATGCAGCAGAAAAAATTAGCACCATCCATGGTGGCCGCCACTGCAGGAGACTGTTATCGCTTTGTTCTTTCCAGAGAGGAGATCGACTGCTGCATGATGGGTGTAAAAAACATAAAGATGCTCCGCGACAATTTCAGCCGGCTTGAAAAAGGGCCCATGACGCAGGAAGAGCTTGCCTGGATGACGTCAATAGGTGACTATCTTCATGGTAAACGCAGCTGATCGCCTTCCGCTAATCA
Source organism: Desulfopila sp. (assembly GCA_036350815.1). Taxonomy (GTDB): domain Bacteria; phylum Desulfobacterota; class Desulfobulbia; order Desulfobulbales; family Desulfocapsaceae; genus Desulfopila_A. The sequence continues at coordinate 4,716 of JAZBNU010000073.1, read as the reverse complement.
CTCCAAATCCTGTATATCAGGTATGAGGAGATGGGCCGTAAGAGCGTGGGAGATTCGTACTTCACTGTTTCCCTGATATTTCTATATTTTAATTTTTTTTAGCCTGCGCCACAGGGTTGACCGGCTGATGCCGAGAATTTTAGCCGCCTCGGTGTGTTTGCCCCTGCTCAAAACCAGAGCCCGCCTGATGTCCTCCATTTCCGCATCCCGCAATTGCATGTTGATCTCACTCTCAAACTGATCTTCCAGGTGGAGTCGAACTATCTTTGTGTCAATCTTTGAACCTTTTAATGTTGCCAGGATTCTCTCCACGATATTTTGAAGCTCCCGGATGTTTCCAGGCCAGTTGTGCCTGGTCAGTTCTTTGAGTGCATTTGGCGAAAACTTCAGTTTGCGGTTCATTTTTGCAGCATGTATTTCGAGGAAAAACTTGGCAAGCGCGACAACATCCTCGTTACGATCCCGTAAGGGATAGAGTCTCAATTGTAATACATCGAGGCGATAGTAAAGGTCAGCCCGGAACTTTTTCTGGGCGACCAGTTGTTTGAGGGGTCTGTTGGTGGCGGAAATGATTCTTACATCTATTGGTGTCAAACGGTCACTTCCCAGTCGCATCACCTGTTTTTCCTGTAAAACGCGCAACAGCTTACCCTGGGTCATGGATGCCATTTCACCGATTTCATCAAGAAAAAGCGTTCCCCCGTGGGCGACTTCGAAAAGTCCTGCCTTGCCTTTCTGGCTGGCACCGGTAAAGGCCCCACCAACATATCCGAAGAGTTCGCTTTCAAGAATCTGTTCCGGCAATGCCGCACAGTTCAGGGCCACGAATGGGCCTTTGCTTCGGCGGCTCCCGTTGTGGATGCTTTGAGCAAAAACCTCCTTGCCAGTGCCTGTTTCGCCAAGAATCAAAATGGCTGATTCGGTACGGGCAAAATCTCTGGCCAGAGAGACGGATTTCTGTATCTGCTTACTCGTACCAATGATATCGTCAAAACATTTGTTCGCGACATGGCCGGTTGAAAACAGTCGTCTTCTGACCTTGGCCTCCATCCGTTGCAGCTTGGTTACGTCCTGGAAATTAATAACAGCGCCAACGACCCTGTTATTAACGTTGATTGGTACCTTGTTGCAGACAACCTGTTCATTGTTGATGCTGAGCAACTGAGCTAAGTCTTCTCTGCTGGAGGATAATACTTTTTGAAGGTCGAAATCAGGCAGAACCTCATGGATGCTGCGGCCGATTGCTTTTTGCGAGGTAAGTTGAGTGACTTTCTCTGCGACAGGGTTGAATATCGTTATCAGTCCGTTCCTGTCGACGGAAATAATGCCGTCGTAGGCGTAATCCAGGACTACCCGGAAAAGATTTCCCTTGGTTTTTTCTTTTTGCTTGGCCAGGGCGATGTTCTTTGCCTCCTGGGCTGCTTGCCGCATGCTTTCCGGGCTGTTTTCGATGACGGCAAAAGGAATCTTGCGTTTGTTCACCATGTTTCCTGTGATCGCTCCTCCGACGATTATGTCAACATTATCCTCGATGGCTTCCTGTACCTTTGATGCAACCTCGTCTTTATTTTTCAGGGGATAAAACCGGATGGATGTGTCCATGATAGTACCGAAATAATCAAGCCCGGATATCATCGGGGCAAAAGCTATAACACCAATACTTTTACCGTAAAGTTGTGCTCGTTTAATCGTCTGGAACACATCCATAACAGTGAAAGGGATCTCTACAACAGACCACTCGGGGTTGGCGTTTTTGATCAGATGAGCGGTCATCCCCCGGCTGATAAACACCTCAAAACCTTCTTCTGCCAGCTTCTCTGCCTGCAGTATACCATTTTCCATCAAGCCGACTTCAAGGCGGATGTCGTCGTGCCCGCTCTGAAGTGCAAGACGCGTTTGTTCCATGAGGGATAAATCTGGAAGAATACATGCGATTATGGGCATCATGAGCTCCTTAAGAAACAATAATGAAATATAATGAAACAATTATGCAACAAATCGGATAAAATTTCAATATATACTGACTAAATTATTGTAATGACATATTATTTTGAATTGGCATGAATCTGGCATAATCTGCCCCGGAATGAATGTGGATAATTAATATCATCATTTCCTGGAGTTCCAGGCTGTATTTTGCTGTGGGGTACGCTGGTGCTGATTATGGAGAACGTACGGGCCAACCCTTACAGCGAGAATCATAGCCGGAATGTCGACAGCAGATGAAGGTGGTTTCTCTGTCAGCGATGAGTACACTGCCGCAGTTTGTGGTCGAATCCGAATGTCTGGGATACTGTGACTTGGCTGTAAGACCCAACTAGTGCCCGTCCAGAAACGGCCCTTTTGCCCTATCTCTTCGTTGCACTGGCAAATTTAATCCTCGGAATATAAGATCTATGCCTCCAGTTAAATTTGCCGGCGCGCCACGATTGAGAGAAAAAAATCGTTTCTGTATGGACACCAACTAGATTTTCAGGAGTACAGGCGTGTTGTCCATCACAATAATTATTAGGAAAAGGAGAAAAAATGAAATTTACACTTAAAGGCACATTTCTGGCAATATTTGCTGCTACCCTGATTGTCCCAGCTGTGGCGCTTGCTGATTTCCCGGAAAAACCAATTACATATACGATACCTTTTAATCCGGGCGGAGAGTCAGACATAACGGCACGCCTCCAGGAGCCCGAATTGGAAAAAGACCTCGGCGTGCCTGTCAATGTAACCCATAAACCTGGGGGCGGGGGAGCTGTGGCCTGGAGTGATTTCCAGCGAACGGCAAAACCAGATGGCTACAGCATCGTCGGATTTAATATTCCCCACATCATCGGCCAGCCGCTTATCCGTAAAGACGCGGGATATGAGACCGATGGCTTCAAAACAATCATGTGGTTCCATTTCACGCCTAATGCCCTGGTGGTCAGCAAAGATAGTCCTTTCAAGACACTGGACGACTTTGTCGAATTTGCGAAGAGTAAACCATTCGTCGGGACTGTAGGCGGCAGCGGCACATACAGTGCCAACCACCTGGAGACGATACGATTCATGAAAGAGGCAGGCATAGATTTAACCTATGTTCCCTATACGGGAACTGGACCGGTGATCCCTGCACTGATGGGCGGGCACCTGAAGGCAGCAATGACCTATACACCTGTGAGTGTGAATTACAATGACAAATTCAGGACGCTGGCTGTTGCTGCCGACGAACGTGTTCCTGCATTGCCTGATGTGCCGACATTCAAAGAATTGGGTTATGATATAGTCGGCGGTGCTTTTCGTGGTGTTGCCGCGCCTCTGGGAACTCCGCAGCCTGTTGTAGATCGATTGGCCAAGGCCTTTATTGAAGCAAACAAACAAATCAGCAAGAAGCAGGTGGATCTCGGTTTTGTAATGAAATATGCCACCGGCGAAGAAGCAGCGGCTCTGGTTGACCAGATGCGTGCCGCATACGGTGAGGTGCTGGCTGATATCAAGAAAAAATAGGAACATGCGACTCTACTGAAACCAGAACAATTCCTGCCGCCGAAGCGCCGTATTGAAGCGAGCTGGTTATTTGTCTCTTCGGAAGGCAGGAATCTTAATGCTGATATCTTCTCAAACTTAGAACTGCCATGCTACTAGAAACGTTCATGATGCTGCTCGAGCCGGTGATTCTCCTGACCATTGTCGGCGGAGTGTCCGCAGGACTATTCGTTGGTGCAATGCCGGGTCTTACCGCTACCATGGCCCTGGCCGTTCTGCTGCCATTTACTTTCACCCTTCCTCCACTCCATGGACTAGTGGCGCTGGGGGCTGTGTATATGGGTGCCATCTACGGCGGCTCGTTTGCGGCTATCCTTGTAAATACGCCAGGGACGCCATCCTCGATTGCCACGGCTTTTGAAGGCTACCCCATGGCGAAAAAAGGCCGGGCGATAGAGGCCCTTAACATAGCCACCATCGCTTCAGCCATCGGCGGTATCGCCGGTAGCCTGTTTCTTTTGCTGTTATCTCCGCCATTGGCAAAACTGTCGCTTCGTTTTGGCCCTGCTGAATACTTCTGGGTTGCTATTCTCGGGTTGACCTTGATAGCCAGCCTCTCGGAAGGGTCGAGCATAAAGGGGATGCTGGGCGGTGCCCTGGGAATGATCATCGGCACCATCGGTGTAGCCCCCATCGGTGGCGAAACGCGGTTTACTTTCGGGATGCCGGTTCTTCAGGGCGGTGTGGCAATGATTGTCGCCCTGATCGGACTCTTTGTCCTTCCCGAACTGTACACTATGGCAGCCAAGGGCAAAACCGCGCTCAAGGCAATAGAGGTTGGTTCAAAGGCGCGAAGCTCTTTCTGGCAGGTAACCAAAACGGTTTTATCAATGCCCGGGAATCTCATCCGGTCCTGTATTATTGGTGAAATTATTGCCATTATCCCTGGTGCAGGTGGCAATGTCGCCAACCTGGTAGCATACAATGAAGCCAAAAGAGCTTCAAAACACCCCGAAAAATTTGGTACGGGTTTGCCGGAAGGGCTTGTGGCGACCGAGTCGAGCAACAATGTTACCGTGGCCGGGAGCATGGTGCCGCTCCTGACCCTGGGTATACCGGGAGCACCTCCTGATGCGGTTATCCTTGGTGTTATGATGCTGCACGGGCTCAGACCGGGTATTGAACTGTTTACCACAAGTGGTCATCTAACCTATGGTTTTATTATTTCAATGGGGTTGGCAGCCATTGCCCTGGTTC
>JAZBNU010000072.1:0-17935 GCA_036350815.1 Desulfopila sp. | reverse complement strand
CTCTGTTTTCCTGTATGAGATCAGCCCGCTCCAGACATTTTTCTATCGCGTGACGCAAAATGGTCATGTCTGAGATCGGCTTGAGCAGATAATCCCATGCTCCGCGTCTCAGAGCCTCGACAACATCGGCAATTTCGCCGGTTCCGGAAACAACTATTACAGGCAGATCGGCAAACTCCTGCTGCACTACAGACAGAACCTGGAGACCATCAAGCTCGGGCATGCGTAAATCCGCCAGAAGCAGATCCACATCCCCGCTCCTCAGGATTTCCAGTCCCTGGCTGCCGTTCTCAGCCGTCAATACTGAATACTCATAGTCTTCCAGGTACGCCCGAACCGCTTCACGGATGATCTCTTCGTCATCAATTATCAATATTACCGGACTATTGGTTGGCTTCATATATGTTTCCTGTTACTTTCTTGCCAAATGTAATGATAAACCTGCAAGTTAACCTGGAGTCGTACGTACGCCAGAAAGCAGCTGGTAAACCGTACAAATGAACAGTGAAGCTTTTTCCTCAATAGGATAGAGTGATATCTTACGTATCATCATTAATCGAGAATACAACAAAATGCTACTATTTCACCCGCCTGTCGCTAAACCGTCTGAAGCTCCCGCTGGTATCGCACAGCTTGCCGGTGCCTTGCTGGCACATAACCATCCCTGCTCGCTGATCGATCTCAATCTCGAAGGACAACTTTTTTTGCTAAACCGAACCGGGTTGAAAAAAGATACATGGTCGAGAAGAGCCCAGAAAAATTTTGAGAGCAACTTGACCGCTCTACGCTCCAAAACCCTGTACCAAAATTTTTCCAGATACCAGAAAAGTGTCCTGGAGATCAACCGACTACTTGAAATTCAGGGAATAGATTCAATCTCGATCAACCTTGCTAATTACCTTGACACTACCCTGTCGCCGCTCAACAGTGATCATTTATATTTCATGGCGGAACATCCGGAGAAAAACCTTTTCTATCCATTCTTCACCGAGAGAATACCAGCGTTACTTGAAAAGCTGGCCCCTCGGGCTATCGGCATCTCAATCAACTATCTCAGCCAGGCCCTCAACAGCTTCGCTCTGATAGGTTATTTGAAACGCCTGGCCCCTGGAATACCTGTCGTCGCAGGAGGCGGTCTGATAACCTCCTGGATGAGCAATCCGGCACGACCTCCCCTTTTCAAGGGACTGATAGACCACTGTATTGCAGGGCGCGGCGAAGCGCCCCTCCTTAAATTGCTGGGAATCACCGGGGAAAAAGCATCATGTCCTCGCTATGACCTGCTCCCCATAACAGAATATATGTCACCTGGTTTTATCCTGCCCTTTTCCTGTTCCAGTGGCTGCTTTTGGAACAAATGCACCTTTTGCCCCGAACGGGCAGAAGGCCATAACTTTTATGGCAAAAATCATTCAACAGTTTTGACGGAGCTCACCGCCTTAAAACAACACACCACCCCGGTATTGATCCATTTCCTCGACAACGCCATCCCTCCTTCTCTTCTTTCAGGTTTCAGCACATCTTTCCCGGGGATGCCATGGTATGGCTTTGCCCGTATAACCGAGCACCTTCTCGATATCGATTTCTGCAGAAACCTGAAACGGTCCGGATGTGTAATGCTGAAGCTCGGGGTGGAATCAGGAGATCAGGGTGTTCTTGATCAAATGGAAAAAGGGCTTGATCTTGAAGTAATCGGAAAGGTTCTGCAAAACTTGAAGTATTCGGGGATCGCGACATATATTTATCTGCTCTTCGGTACTCCGGCAGAAAGTCTCGTGGAAGCACGAAAAACCCTGCAGTTTATCCGACAGCACCATGAGACTGTTTCCTATCTCAATCTCGCTATTTTTAATATGCCGCTCAACAGCAAAGAAGAACATCACCTGGTCACCTCTCCTTTCAGCCATGACGATTTATCTCTCTATACCGACTTTCATCATCCTCATGGCTGGAATAGAAAAGAGGTACGCCTTTTTCTCGACAAGGAATTTCGCAAAGATCCCCGTATAGCAGCAATCCTGAAGCGGGACCCTCCTTTTTTCACCTCCAATCATGCACCGTTTTTCTGTATGGAAAATACAAAGACAAAAGGTTCACAGCTGGAGACGATATATTAACCCGAAATTCTCATGAACACCACTCATTCGTTACTCTGGACTATATAACTGCACTACCTCTCTTTTCACCTTCAATTTTTATCTTTCCGGATATACAATGGAAGAGGCGGTTATGCTCAACCTTAAATACAACGAAAGGAGGATGAACATGTCTGAAAGTGTTTACAAAATTATCGAGATGGTAGGGTCCAGTCCGGTTTCCTGGGAAGAAGGTGCTCAAAATGCCGTTAAATCAGCCGGGTTAAGTCTGCGAGACCTTCGTATTGCAGAAGTTGTCAAGCTGGATATGGTTATCGAAGACGGCAAAGGAGTAATTTTTCGCACCAAAGTAAAACTGTCTTTTAAAATATTATCCGATTAAAAATCTCACAGATTCCCGCAACCATCTTTGTAGATCGATGCTTGCGGGAGTTTATCAACTACAGACCTCAGTGTTGCCTGGGGTAAATACGATGCTCAGTTCATCAAAGACTTCTTTCTCAACCGGACTTCACTACTGCATTTCAGGAGTCTTCCTGTAAAATCTGCCGGATACGGACAGCAAGCTCTTCTAGACGATACGGTTTCCCAATAAAACCTTTTGCTCCCAGAGCCAGGGTATCCTGTACCGGACCATGAGGAGAGTATCCGCTGGCGATAAGTACTTTCATATCCGGCCATAAGGTATGCACCTCAGAGAGGCATTTGTGCCCTCCCATACCCGGCATATTCATATCAAGAAGCATCAGATCTATATAATCAGGTTTCCTGCGGCAAACCTCAAGAGCCTCTTCCCCGGTGGCAGCAGGAATTATGGTATACCCAAATGAGGAGAAATAATCTCCGACCAATTCCCGGATCATCTCCTCGTCATCAACAATCAGAAGCGTTTCCTTTCCCTCGATAGATGCTACCGAGCTGCTCTTTTTCCTGACTTCTCCAACCTGCTCGTCGGTAACCGGCAGATATATTGAGAATTCTGTTCCCAGACCCAGTTGACTGGCACAGCGTATATGACCACCATGACTTTTAATGATGCCATAGGCAGATGCTAAACCAAGACCGGTACCCTGTCCAACCTCTTTAGTAGTGAAAAAAGGATCGAAGATTCGATCAATTGTTTTAGAATCCATCCCACATCCCGTATCAGCTACAACAAGAAGGATATAGCGTCCCGGCGCAACCTCACTGTTTTCATGGCAATAGGATTCATCAAGAATGACATTATCCGTCCTTACCGACAGCTTCCCTCCATCTGGCATGGCATGAGCAGCATTGGTCACCAGATTCAGCAAAACCTGCTGAATCTGCACAGGATCGGCATAAATCAACCAAAGATTATTAGAGAGAGACAGATTGGTGTCTATCATCCTCGGCAGGGACTGTTGCCACATCTTTGCGGTTTCCATGATTTCGTGATTGAGATCCAACAGGGTACGGTCATTTTTCAATTTACGGCTGAAGGTCAGCAACTGACGAATCAACCCGGCAGCGCGCTCTCCTGAACTATAAATCCTTGTAAGACCTTCATATTCGGGATCATCAGGAGTTTTTCTGGTCAGCATAATCTGGGCATAACCGTTCATGACCTGAAGCAGATTGTTAAAATCATGAGCTATCCCGCCTGCCATAGTCCCAATAGCTTCCATCTTCTGGGCATGCTGGAGCTGGAGCTGGAGTTTCTCATTTTCCTCCTCAGCTCGCTTTTTTTCACTGATGTCGGTATCAGAGCCATAATAACCTGAAATATTTCCATTCTCATCGATCAGCGGCATGCTTCGGCTCATAAGCCAGACCTCTTGACCATCAGCAGCAAAAAGCACTTTTTCATTACTGAGCGATGATTTCCCGCCTTTGACAACCTCAAAAAATTCTTCCCGGGCAGGTTGCGGGTTGACAGGGTTCATCAATTCATAATAATACCGCCGGCCGATAAGCTCTCTGGGACTGTATCCCAACACATCTTCGATTACCGGGCTGACGGAAAGGAAGAGGGCCTCACTGTCCAGTTCCCAGACAAACGTCCGGCTGTGCTCCGCAAGATGGAGAAAACGCTGCTGGCTGGTGGTCAGCTGCTCACTGATCTGGCGCTGCTTCTCCAGAAGAGCTGCGAGTTCTATATTGTTACTCTGAATTTCACCAAAGGATCGCTGCAGGCGGTTGCGCATCTCCTCAAACGATTCCGACAATGTCAAAGTTTCACCGTAACCCTTTGGAACAACCGTTTTGGAAAGATCCCCTTCCATGATGCTGCGCACCGCCAGAGTCAACCTGCGCAGTGGACGGGTATGATAGTCGATAATGAGGTAAAACAAAGTGAAAAGGATGAGGAGACCAGCCATGTTGTAGAGCAGATTAAACCATAGAATTCGCTTTGGACCGGCCAGCAGTTCATGACGGGGAACCTCATATGTATATACCAGGCCACCAATAACCTCGTTATGAATAGAATCGACCAGAGGCCAGGTATCGGTTACCGACTCTTCGTTTAACCTTGCATTTTTGATCGATTCCTGCAATTCCGGTAATTCCGGTTCATTTCCAATGGAAAAGGCCTGCAACGCCTCCAGTCTTTCCGCCGATTCGACTTCCAGGCGAGTAGGGACGACTTTACCGTTGACAAGAGCCAGCAGCTCCTGCCCATCGACAGATACTATAGAAAATCGATGCGCTGAGGCAGTTCCGGAAAGGTATTTTTCCAGGGAGGACGCCAGTTCATGACGAAAAAAAGCTGCCTCCTCCAAAAGCCCCAAACGCAGATCTATGATATAGATTCCCAGCGTCGGTAGATTGGCTATGAATTTGAGCTCCATCCTGCGTTGCTTGATATAATCTAGGAGGAGGCGCTCGTAACTCTCCTGAGCTGATAAGTAATTAAAAAGGGCCCCTGCTCCAACAGCAAGGAGAAAAATCGGGAACACCGACAGAAGAATAATGCGTCGGAGTCCCCATCTCGTGGAAAGCGTTTCGTTACCGGGCAATCGCCAACTCCTTCAAATTGAGAAGATAGCCACTTCCGGAAAACGAATTATTACTGATTCGCTTATGCATGGCAAAAATACTTGGCCAGATAAATAGCGGCATCGAATAGTGCTGCTCATATAAATACACCTCCATTTCCGCAAACCTCTGCTGAGCCTCCTCAGGCGAGGAAGCGCGCATGGCATGAAGAAAAAGCCGATCCGCCTGACTATCCGTATCTATCCAGCGGTTACCTCCTTCACCGTAAAATGCCTCAAAATGCGTTGCGACGGTATTGGTATAAAGCCCGCTCTGCACTATAGAAAGATCCCATCGTTCACTTTCAATGGGATTATCCGGCCCATGGGTATAATTTTTTATATGTTTATAATACACCTGCCTTGTCTCATATTTTTCAAATTCTACCTGAATATTTTCCCCCTCAAGCATAGCACCAATGGCTTTTGCAAGTTTTTCCTCACTGATATAATAGCCAATAACAAGCTGAAGCTGGCGATTTTCATCAAAACCAGCCTCTTTCAGCAACTGCTTTGCCGTCACAGGGTCATAAGGATACGGCTCCAGCCCCTTCGCCTCCTCAAGCGGTAGTATAAACGCCACCATCCGTGCAGAATCATGAGAGACAAAACGGTGCAGAGTTCGTCGATCTATCAGAAAGTTAATAGCCTTGCGAACCCGAATATCGCGTAGGGGGCTTTTGGGTTTGCGGGTGTTAAAAAGGGTAGTCAGATGGCTTGTGGGATATTGTATTGTGCGTTGAAGGTGCTGATGTTTCCTCAGCAGCGGCAGCATGGATGGACTGACGGCATCAAAAAGGTCAGCTTTGTCCTCTATCATCCACTGGTAGGCAGCTGCACCGTCTACTGCCGCGGGACTATAGATTTCGAGCCGGGAAGTACGCGGATAGCCTGCATCCCAATACCTAGAATTCGCTTCCAGATACGATATCGCCCCACCCCCTTCGACCCCTACAATTTGGTAAGCACCGGTTCCCCAAGGGCCTGCCTTAAGGATATTCGCCTGATTTCCACTAGGATAGCGCCCTGAAAAAGCCTCAAAAAAAGCAGGTGAGTACATATAAAAGGAGCGCAGATAAACCAGCATCTGACCAACAAAAGCATCTTCTCTAAAGTGCATCCTTACCGTATTGCTGTCGAGAATCTCCAAATCTCGTACAGCAAGGCGTAAGTCCAAAGTATAATAGGGGGCTTTTTGGGCTGCCGTTTCAATATAACGCTCCCAGTTGTTCTTTACAGCTGCGGCATCAAAAATCGTACCATCATGAAAAACAACATTTTTGCGCAGAAAAAGGTCGAGATATTGCGGGGTGAACTCCCAGGACTCTGCCAGGCAGGGAACAAAATTGTTGTCGTTATCGACGTTAACCAAAGGCTCCATTACCGAATTACCGACAACCCAGGAGGTGGCAATATGCGCTATAACCCGAAGTGTGGAAGACGGCCTTTCACTAGACCAAGATACGGCTGGATATTGGGATACGACACAGAAACAAAGGCAAAAAAGCAGAAAACTCCGGTATATACTCTTTCTTGGCACCATACAATCAGCCTCCCCTGGCATCTGGTATGAGAGTTTATCTGCCTTCTTTATGCCTCTCGGCAACGATAATCAGATCCTTCCCGATCAACAAAGGAACAGATATCTAAACAAATTTTCCATATCTCCCTATAGCATAACGACACTCCATAGGCAAGCAGGAGCAACAGAAAAAGCGAAAACACAGTAACGCATTTCCACGACTCTTTTGGCGTTTTATCGGGACAAAACTCAGAGAGTCTATCAGGGCGGACCAGCAAAAAACCCGCTTATCAATTTCGGTTATCCTTGACACCAGATATTTAGACATGGTATGAAAAGCTGATTCAAACGCAGGAACTAATAAGTAGAGGAACTAATAGGAATAATTCCAACACAGCTGTTTGGTGTCAGCTCTCATTTAACTTTAAAGGGTTTTGATGCTACACGTACTTGCACTCTCTGCAATGCTCAGTGGGTTCTGGCTGATCAATTCAGGCCACTACACCCCTCTGTTCTTCTTTTTCATGGTGATCTCCGTACTTTTTGTGGTGATTCTCTGCGAGATCATGGATGTTGTCGATGGTGAATCTCAGCCAATTAATCTGACGTTCACTATCCCTCTCTATTATGTCTGGCTTATAAAAGAGGTTATCATTTCAAACATTGCCGTGGCTCGGTGCGTCTGGATGGGCAGCGATTCCATCAGCCCCACGGTAATCACCGTGACCGCCCATCAGAAAACAGATCTTGGAAAGGTTATCTATGCCAATTCTATAACACTGACACCTGGAACAGTGAGTATAGATCTGGAAGGTGACCAAATCACTGTCCACGCCTTGACAAAAGACACAGCTGCCAGTCTGCTGGAAGGTGAAATGGATCGCCGGGTTTGCCGGGTGGAGGGATAATGTTTGCAGTTACCAGTATCGCACTTCTCGTCGTTATGGCGCTGGCCTTGATCCGTGCCTATGCCGGTCCGACTCTCTATGACCGCATTCTTGCAGTCAATAATTTCGGTACCAAGACCGTTCTTTTGATAGCGGTCATCGGCTTTCTCGGAGGCCGGCCGGAGTTTCTCGATATCGCCATTGTGTATGCCCTAATCAATTTCATCAGTATAATCGCCGTACTGAGATTTTTTGAATATGCCGGCGAAAGAAAAACGGAAGAGGAATCCTAGTGGAAATCATTATTGATACCATCAGCTGGATATTGCTGCTCTCAGGAAGTTTCTTCTGTCTTACCGGGGCAGCAGGTTTACTGCGCTTTCCTGATTTTTTCACTCGAATCCATGCCGCAAGCATCACAGACACCCTCGGTGCAAGTTGTATTTTGATTGGCTTGATGCTGCAGGCCGGATGGACACTGATTTTTGCCAAACTGATGATCATTCTGCTGTTTTCTCTGTTGGCGGGAACTACGGCAAGCCATGCCATGGCCAAGGCTGCTCTAAAAAGCGGCATGAAACCCCAGTTCCTACATACTAACGACAAATAATCGGGGAGAAAAGCCATTACAACGTTAATCGACATAGTTCTTCTGACTTTTCTGGTATGCACGGCTGTGGCTATTGTACGCATGCACGATCTCTTCGCCATTGTCATGCTCGCGGGCATCTACAGCCTGCTTTCCGCCAGCCTCTTTCTTGATCTTGATGCAGTAGATGTTGCTTTTACCGAAGCGTCGGTTGGAGCCGGTATTTCCACACTGCTGATGCTTGCCTCCCTTAAGCTCGTAGGAAGGCACGAGAAAAAGAAACGGTACAAACCATCACTTGCACTCGGGATTGTTATTGTTACCGGTGCGCTGCTGATTTACGGCACCTTCGACATGCCTCATTTCGGCTCTGCTGATGCCCCGGTGCATAACCATGTTGCCCCCCGCTACCTCAATGAATCCATGGATGAAATAGGTGTTCCCAACATCGTTACTTCTGTTCTCGCAAGCTACAGAGGCTTTGATACTCTGGGAGAGGTGGTAGTTGTTTTCACGGCCGGCATTGGGGTTATGTCTCTGCTTCTCGTTAGGCGAGAGACTAAAGACATAGAAAAGAAAAAAGTCCCGGCGGATATGCAGCAGCAGATCATCCTGCGGGTTGTCGCTAAAATGATGCTTCCCCTTATTCTCCTCTTCGCTCTTTATGTCCAGTTTCACGGTGACTATGGTCCTGGGGGCGGATTTCAGGCCGGTGTCATTTTCGCTGCCGGAGTCATTCTCTATACGATGCTTTTCGGTTTAACCAATGCACGACGCATCTTTAAGCGAGAGATACTGACATTGCTGACGGCTACTGGGGTTCTGATATACGCTGGCGTCGGAGTGGCCTGCATGCTCATGGGGGGGAATTTTCTGGACTACGATGTTCTCCGCCATGATCCTGTACATGGTCAGCACCTCGGCATTCTGCTGGTAGAGTTGGGGGTTGGAATTACAGTAGCCTCTGTAATGATAACCCTCTTTTTCAAGTTCACCTGGCGAACCGTCAAGCATAAATATACCTCATGAATATCCTCGGTCTTTACAATTACTGGATTGTAGTGGCACTGATGATGATCGGTTTTTATATCGTCATCGCCCATGAAAACCTGATCAAGAAGTTAATAGGTTTGAGTATCTTTCAGACTGCCGTCTTTTTTCTCTATATCAGTGTAGGGAAAATCACCGGCGGTACTGCTCCAATTTATGATGAACGCTGGCAACTCTACTCCAACCCCCTGCCTCACGTTCTGATCCTTACTGCTATTGTTGTGGGTATAGCCACCACGGCACTCGGCTTGGCTCTGGTTGTCAGAATTCAGGAAGCTTACGGCTCCATAGAAGAAGATGAAATTCACGCTCAGGACGGCAGTGATGAACTCGAATGCCAGCTGGAGGCATACGGCCCTCGACAAAAATATCTAGGCGCAAAAAGGAAATAGACTAGTGATTGCCCAATATCCCATACTTCAGGTTATCATTCCGCTCATAGGTGCTCCTCTGTGTCTGTTCCTTCGAGTTCCTCGCCTGGTCGGTCTGTTTGCAATTATTGTCAGCGCTGCAGCATTCCTTGTCAGTTGTGGGTTGCTCCAGCAGGTGCTCCTGCACGGCACAATTGTCTATGAACTCGGAGGCTGGCCGGCTCCTTGGGGGATTGAGTATCGCATAGATCACCTTAACAGCTATCTTCTCCTGCTTGTTTCATCAATAAGTACAATTGTCCTCGTGGCTGCCCAATCCAGCATCCGCGACGAACTGCCGGAGAACAGGCACACTTTGTTCTACACGGCATATCTTCTCTGTCTTACCGGACTGCTAGGAATCCTTGCCACAGCTGATGCATTCAACGTTTTCGTCTTTCTCGAAATTTCAGCGCTGTCCTCCTACACACTCATCGCCCTGGGTACCGATCGCCGTGCGTTGACTGCCTCCTATCAATATCTCATTATGGGCACCATCGGGGCAACCTTCATTATTATTGGTGTGGGCCTGATGTACATGATGACCGGAACGCTGAATATGCATGACCTCTCGCAACGCCTTCCTGAAGTATATGAATCCAAAACCATCCTGTGCGCATTTGGTTTTTTCATCGTCGGCGTCTGTCTTAAGTTGGCCCTTTTCCCTCTCCACCTATGGCTGCCCAACGCGTATGCCTATGCTCCTTCCGTTGCCACTGCATTTCTGGCTGCTACATCAACCAAAGTTGCTGTTTATGTTTTAATACGCTGGGTATTCGATGTGTTCAGTATTGAGTTTGTTTCTCAATCGCTGCCTCTCAATGATATTTTCCTTGTACTCGGACTTACAGGAATATTTGCTGCCTCTGTGTCCGCTATTTACCAACTCAATATCAAACGGCTCTTTGCCTATTCCAGCGTGGCTCAGATCGGTTACATGATTGTCGGGCTTGCTATTGGAACCTCCTTGGGGCTCACAGCAACTCTGCTGCATCTCTTCAACCATGCTCTAATGAAAGGCGCTCTTTTTCTCGCAATCGGAGCGGTTGTATATCGTATCGGCAGTGCTCAGCTCAATCACTTTGCTGGCCTCGGTCGCAAGATGCCCTGGACAATGGCAGCTATAGTCACTGGAGGGTTGAGTCTTATCGGGGTGCCTTTAACCGTTGGCTTCGTCAGCAAGTGGTATCTGGTTACAGCCCTGCTGGAGAGAGGTTGGTGGCCCGTTGCCGTGCTGGTACTCCTCAGTTCTCTGCTCGCCGTTATTTATGTGTGGCGCATCGTTGAGTGGGTGTATTTTACTCAGCCACGGATCATACTCAATGATATTAGGGAAGCCCCGCTAAGCCAGCTTATTCCCATCTGGATGCTGGTTCTGGCAAACCTGTATTTTGGCGTTGACACCCGCTTGACGGTAGGTGTGAGCAAATTGGCAGCACAAAGCCTGTTTGGAGTGAATCCGTGATGCAGTTGTCGCCCGAACTGATACTACTGTTAACCATGCTGGTACCGGCAATTGCCGTCATCGGCATCATTGCCACCGGCTCCTTTCCCAATCTGCGAGAAGGTGTGACCATAACCGCGAGTATAGTACTCATTTATCTGGTGAGCAGTCTCTATACTCTCCTTAAAAACGGGGCCGTCATTTCCCTGAGTTCGCCAGATCTGTTTCCAGGCCTGGCACTTCATTTTTCCATTGAACCCCTCGGAATGCTTTTTTCCCTGGTCGCCGGATATTTATGGCTGGTAACCACCATTTATGCAATCGGCTATATGCGTGACCACCAGGAAGAGAACCAGACTCGGTTTTATGCCTGCTTTGCCATAGCCATATCCTCTACCATGGGTATAGCCTTTGCCGGCAATCTTTTTACTCTTTTTATCTTTTATGAAGTTCTGACTCTTTCTACATACCCTCTGGTAACGCATGCCGGAACTCAGAAGGCCAAAAATGGCGGACGTGTCTATCTTGGAGTTCTGCTGAGCACGTCTATTCTCTTTCTCCTCATGGCCATTATCGGCACCTGGCATAGCGCCGGAACCCTTGATTTCCAGAGTGGAGGAGTTTTCTCCGCCGAGACATCCCACCTTGTTACCGGCACATTACTGGTCCTCTTTATATTCGGTATAGGCAAGGCCGCTATCATGCCGTTTCATCGCTGGCTTCCTGCTGCAATGGTTGCTCCCACCCCGGTCAGCGCCCTGCTCCATGCGGTAGCCGTTGTCAAGGCGGGCGTCTTTACAGTTCTCAAGGTCTGTGTCTATATTTTCGGGCTCGATCTTCTACAGGAGCTGCCAAGCGCTGATATCATGCTCTATCTGGCTGGTGCAACCGTATTACTTGCCTCAATAGTGGCCATGCGGCAGGATAATCTCAAAGCCCGGCTTGCCTACTCCACCGTCAGTCAGCTTGGCTACATCACCATTGGCGCTCTTCTTGCGACCAGTGCCGGAATAGTCGGTGGAGCCATGCACATTGCCATGCATGCTTTTGGTAAAATCACCCTGTTCTTCTGCGCCGGCGCAATTATGCTGGCCTCACACAAGACTGAAATAAGTGAGATGCGTGGCCTGGGAAGACAAATGCCTATCACCATGACAGCATTTTTTATCGGCAGCCTCAGTATCATTGGCCTCCCTCCCACTGGAGGTACATGGGGAAAATGGTTTTTAATGACAGGAGCTTTGGATGCAGGCCAATGGATTATCATGGCTGTGCTGATGATCAGCTCACTGCTCAATATCGCCTATCTCTTGCCCATACCGCTACGCGCCTTTTTCAGCGGCGGTCAGACCCAGGATGTAATAAAAATCAAGGAAGCTCCCCTCCCTTCGCTCCTTGCTCTGAGTTTTACCGCACTGGGTTGTATAATTTTGTTTTTCTTCACCCAACCACTCTACGAACTGGCGCTGGCAATTCTTTAAAGTACAGGAAATATCTATGGCAAAGAACAACCAACATTTTTTCGATAATCCGCGGAACGTTCAGATTATTCTGTACCTTCTTTATGCGAGTTGCGTGCTGTTGTTCATTCTTGATTTTATCATTCACCGCCACACCTATCATCACTGGGAAGGGCTTCTAGGTTTTTATGCTGTTTATGGCTTTATCGGCTGTGTTGTTCTTGTCCTGATCGCAAAGTGGATGCGGACTTTCCTTATGCGAGATGAAGACTACTATGATCGGGAAGAACTCGATCCTGTTGAAGTGAGCAAAGAGGAAGGAGAGAAACATGTGGTCTAACGAAATTCCCGCCTTTCTGCCGTTTTTTATAGGCGCCGTGTTTGCTCTCTTTACCCGTGGGTATCTGCGCGGCACCCTGTTACTTGCCATAATCGCCCTGAGTGGAATTCACCTGTGGTACGTTCCTGAAGGCGTGACGGTATCTTTTCATTTTCTTGACTATGAACTGATGCCCTACCGGGTTGACAGATTAAGCCTTCTCTTTGGATATATCTTCCATATCGCCGCTTTTATCGGCGTTGTCTATTCTCTTCACGTTAAAGATACCATGCAGCAGGCATCATCGCTTTTCTATGCCGGCAGTGCATTGGGCGCAGTATTCGCTGGTGATTTACTGACACTTTTCGTTTTCTGGGAACTGCTGGCTCTGACCTCTGTGTTTCTTATCTGGGCAAGAAGGACAGAACGTGCGTATCAGGCAGGTATTCGATATCTTATTATCCAGGTTCTCTCGGGAGTTATCCTCCTTGCAGGCCTTATCGCTCACGCTTCCACTTCGGGCTCTCTTTCTTTTGAGTATATCGGCCTGAACGGTGCCGGCGGCTGGCTCATATTTCTCGCATTCGGTATCAAGGCGTGCTTTCCGCTCCTGCATAACTGGCTCACAGATGCCTACCCTGAAGCAACTCCTACAGGAGCCGTTTTTCTGAGTGCCTTTACTACCAAAGTGGCGGTGTATGCCTTGGCACGCAGCTATCCGGGAACCGAGCTGCTGGTGTTCATCGGGGCAACGATGACCTGTTTCCCCATCTTTTTTGCTGTAATCGAAAACGACCTGCGCCGTGTTCTGGCCTACAGTATGATCAACCAGATCGGTTTTATGATCTGCGGCATAGGGATCGGTACTGCTCTCGCTTTGAATGGCGCCGTATCACACGCCTTTAATGATATTATCTTCAAAGGGCTGTTGTTCATGTCCATGGGCGCGGTGCTGCATATGACCGGCCGAATGAACGGTTCCGACCTTGGAGGGCTTTACAAAAGCATGCCCAAAACAGCCATACTCTGCATTGTTGGCGCAGCCTCCATCTCGGCCTTTCCTTTGTTCAGCGGCTTTGTCTCCAAATCCATGGTCATGTCAGCCGCACTGGAAGAAGGGTACCACTGGGTGTGGTTGATGCTGCTCTTTGCCTCAGCCGGTGTTTTCCACCATGCTGGAATCAAAATCCCCTATTTCGCCTTTTTTGCCCATGACTCCGGAATCAGGACAACGGAACCGCCGACCAATATGCTCATCGCCATGTCCATTGCTGCCATCCTGTGTATGGCCATCGGTATACAACCGGCTATGCTCTACAGCCTGCTTCCCTTTGATACAGGATATAATCCGTATGATGCCACACATATACTGGCACAGACCCAGCTGCTCTTTTTCTCAGCCCTGGCCTTTGTCTGGCTTAACCTCAACGGTTTGTATCCACCGGAACTTCGTTCCGTCAATCTCGACGCAGAATGGCTCTACCGACGCCTTTTCCCCAGAATTCTTTCATCTACTTTTCGCTGGATATGGCAGGCTGACAAAGCGGTTCGTGGTGCAGCTTTAAACCACATCTCCAACTTCTTCACCTACCTCAGCCAGCAGCATTATCCGGGAGGCCGTGTATCCAGAATGCGCCCAACCGGAAATATGGTAATGTGGGTTACCGTCCTTCTGGCAGTTTACACCTGGCTCCTGTTGAGCTGGGCCTGATTTCACTGCCCTGCCCCGGGCTCATGCAAATGTTGTCCGGGGGGCACTTACTTCAATCAAGGATTGTACCCAGCTTGGCTGCAATGTCATCTTGTTGCAGATCCACCAACGCCTTATGCAGAGAGCGAAAAACCCCCTGAACAATTACGTATTTCGGTTTAGCTGATAGAAGTTGGACTTCAAGCGTCTTGATATCGATGACAACTTCCTCAATACTGTCATATTCAGCTTGAGCTTGTGACAACGCTGCCTTTACTTCTTTCACTAATTCTGCGACAACATTCTGATCATCTTCGCTGAGAACAGGCTTTCCACTAAGACGTAACACCTGCAATGCCGGGGCATCGACCAAACCCTTTTTTTGCAGCACCTCCAGACCTTTGCCTGTAAGGCAAACCCCACCCGCAAGCGTCCTCAGTTCGACCAGCTCAGACATTATCAAGTCCTCAGCCAGAGAACCAGACTCACTTTTTTCCATTCCTATAGCGCTGCCGATGTCATGCATGGATACCTGGCCATTCAGATCACCCTTCGTCATACGATATAACTCTACGAGAAATTCTTCGCTGCGCTGTTCTGCTGCATCCATTGATACCCTCCGGGTTGGATTAAAAAAGAGATAAAATAAACGAAAACAAAGAGATAGGTTGAACCTTATTCCTGCAATAAAGCTCAATATCATAGATCAGGACAGCTGATTCCAAACCAGTCCATATCGAGCAAGGCACTTTCAGGCTGCAGGTCTCCACTGATATTCTTTCCTGTCGGTTTATAATAAGTAACTTAGTACTACTGAGAAATTCGGGCTAGCAGAGTTTGGCCCCCAATGGAACTTCCATATCAGGAATACAAAGCGTCACTGCACCATCAGCAGTATGAAACCCGGTAATGAGACATTCCGACATTATGGGGCCTATCTGCTTGGGGGGAAAATTCACTACCCCGACCACAAGTCTGCCTGCCAGCTCCTCAGGTGCATATAACTCTGTAATCTGAACGCTAGACTTCCGCACACCTATCTCTTCACCAAAATCCACATGAAGTATAAATGCAGGGCGGCGCGCTTCGCGAAAAACTTCAGCACGTACAACTTTTCCCACACGTAACTCGACTTTCTCAAAATCGTTCCATGATATGGTATCCATTTCTCCATTCCGTTATCTTTCATTCAACCTGATGTGTTCCATTATTCTACAGCCTGTTCTCTTTTTTGACTTCTACTCAAAAGAACCCGTCCCGCTATTGAAGCGCCTATAATAACAACCATACCAACAAGCACCTGCGAAGAAACAGCCTTGCCATGAATCAGGGCAACCAGGAGTACTGCCAGAGGGGGAGTGAGATAGCTGAGAAATCCTATTATCACCATATTACCACCGGTCACTGCCCTGTTCCAGAGAAAAAAGGAAAGCCCCAGGGGAACGCATCCCAAATAGATCGCCGCAGCGAGCGACCCAAACGACGGCATCGTATGCGGCAGAGTGACAACATACAGCAGGGTGGAAAGCAGTGCTGCATAGATGGTGAAAATCGTCATGGGCTCTCTGTTCACTTTGACATAGCGCAGCCCGACCGAAAAAGACGACCAGATCAGGCCGCATAGCAGGGCAAGCAGATACCCTTTCATATACTCCAGGCTGAAACTCACTTCTTTTCCTGCGGCTATTACCAGGGCTGCACCAGACATTCCAACTGCGGCAGTAACAACAATACTGAATTTCAGTCTCTTAAAGATCAGCAAAGACGAGAAAAAAACAATCCAGAAGGACCAGGTAGTTGCGAGAATAGCGCCTTCGGCAAGAGGAGCATAGCTTAACGCTTTATAATAGGTATAATGGTAGAGAAAAATCCCTGAGACACCAAAAAGAGAGGCTTTCAGACCTGGAATATAGAGTGAAAAAGTGCGCGTCAGAACAATATCCTGAAGATAAAGATATATAGCGGCACTGACGAAACTGAAAAACATGAGTTCTTCAGTTGAGAGTTCTCGCAACCCCGAACCCGTTGCCACCGGCAGACTGGCCCAGCACAGTATCGCCCCGGCAGCATAAAAATAGTGTTTCATTAAAGTTACAGACAGTAAAGTTTCGTAACCGCAGAAGCTCGACGAAACCTTGATCGAGCCACGTAATATTTGTTAGAGAATCGAGCCGGCTCGCTACTCCTATCGAGCTGGGTGCCGCAATCTCTGCAGATAGTCAGCAACAGTTTCAATCCCTTTAAAAAACTGGCTCAAACTGAATTTTTCATTGGGACCGTGCACTCCATCATCAGGCAGACCGAATCCCAGCAGGACTACGGGAATTTTCAGAATGGAGTCGAAGAGTGCTGCAATTGGAATTGATCCCCCTTCTCTTGCAAATACCGGCTTTTTGCCATATGTCTTCTCAATGGCGGAAACTGCGGCCTGGATGAAGACACTGTCAGATGATACCGAAATACCACGCCCACCATGAAGATTTTTCACCTCAACCCTGTAACCTGCAGGCATATGAGCTTTTACCGCGTTTTCGAAAGCGGCAAAAACATCAGCAGGCGTCATGGTCGCCGGCAAGCGCAAGCTCACCTTGGCAACCGCCTCTGCCGGGATAACAGTCTTAGCACCATAGCCGGTAAACCCTCCTTTGATACCGTGAACCTCGAGAGTGGGGCGTATGCCAAGACGCTCAGCAGCGGAATATTCTTTTTCTCCCACCAATTCTGGAACACCCATTTCAGCCAGAAGCCTCTTTTCCACATCCATGCGAAACAGCTCCCAGGACTTTCGCTCTTCAACGGTAACCTTCACAGGAGAATCATAGATACCATCCACCGCAATTCTGCCGTCTTCACCTTTCAACCTGGATATAAGAAGACAGAGAGCGTGAAGTGGATTGGGAGCAACACCGCCATAACTCCCGGAATGGAGATCACTTTTCGCTCCACCAACCCATATTTCCGTATACAGGATTCCGCGAAGACCGTTGATAATGGAAGGCTGGGTTCTGGAAATCATATGCGTATCGCAAATTAGAGCAGCATCCGCCCGGAGCCTCTCACTATTTTGACAAACGTATTTCTCAACAAACGCGCCGCCTGCTTCTTCTTCTCCTTCCAGCAGAATTTTTATATTGAGCGGCAGTCCCTCTCCCCCCCTCACCAGAGACTCCAGGGCAGAGAGAACAATCATGACTTGTCCCTTGTCATCACTGGCTCCCCTTGCATAGAGTGAATCGCCGTCAATACGCGGGCTAAACGGTTCACTTTGCCATTCAGTCAAAGGATCAACAGGCTGAACATCATAATGCCCATAGATAAGAAGGGTCGGCTGCCCCTCCAGACCAATCCATTCACCATAAACCAGTGGATGCCCTTCTCCGCTAATCAGCTCGACCACTGGAAAGCCTATCTTATCAAGCTTCTTCTTCGCCCATTGAGCGGCACGACGCACATCATCGGCATGTTCAGG
>JAZBNU010000071.1:0-6556 GCA_036350815.1 Desulfopila sp. | reverse complement strand
TCCTGTACTCTTCTATAATTTCCAGCAACTCTTTTTTTTCATCAGCACTGAGGACCTTTTTAAAAAAGCCCATCATGTGCATCAAGACATTAACATGTGTCTTGAAGGTAGGCTTTATCTGCATGGCTTCCATCAGTCCTTCCTGATACTGGGCAAACAGCACTTCAGGATCAACATTTCCCGCAGTTGCCGTTAACTTTCCGAGATTACGGTAACATTTTTCACAATGAGCCAACAGCAGCAGTTTGTGCTCCGTATGAAAGGCAACCAGATCGGCCGGTGTTCCCCGGTGCACTGTTTCACGCCACCGTCTGTAGACAAAAACAGATTCGATGAAGTTTTCGCGTAAAACCATGTCATGCAGCCTGCCCTCTTCTTCCACCGGCAGCAGCGGAAAATGCTTTTTGAAAATAGCAGCAAAAATCCCGACTCCCGCATTCACAGGGACGTTATTGGCATCATATACCTTAACCCGCTCCATTCCCGACGACGGAGAGCGATTCTTAAAAATAAAGCCGCAAAGGCCTTTCTCCTCCAGTTCTTTGACCCGCTTCTCTCCCCAGGCTTTCATCCGTTCAGTATGATCAATTCCAGTCTTGTTGGTCACAAGCCTTGGGTTTTCCGGGTCACCGACCAGCCGCATGGCCTCACGCGGCACAGGCAGTCCGCACTCCACCTCCGGACAGACCGGCACAAAATCAAAATATTGTCCCAGTGTCTGAGTAATGTATCGGTCATGTTTGTGACCACCATCATAGCGAACTTCATTGCCAAGCAGACATGAGCTGACACCCATTGGTATTTTTTCCTGTACAGGTAACGACATAGGTCCTTTCTCGAAAAATGTTAACGGCTAACCCGAATCTCTTCCCTTCGCGTATCGGTAAACTATTACCCCCACCAAAATGATGCAGCAATTTAGAAGCAAAGTCCAGCTGTTTCAGTCGAAAAGGAAATCTATTTCGTTTGATGCGGGGAAGCTACCCGAAAAGTGGTCATAATTATACCTGAAAAAATCAGAGCCATGCCGAGAAGATGGTAAGGATACACCCGTTCTCCCAGAAAAAAAATAGCGAGGATAGTGCTGAATACCGGCATCAGGTGAATAAAAGGGCCGGCCTTGTTGGCTCCAACCATCCTGACAGCTCTGTTCCAGAAGATAAAGGCTAATACTGAGGCAAACAGAGCGACGTAAACAATAGAACCTAGAGATGCAATACTCAAGTGAAGCTCTTTGCCCATTGCAATCTCAACCAGATAGAGTGGAAAAATGAAGAACAACCCAGTAATGACAATGCCTGAAAGATAGGCAAAAGGATGCAGACCTGCCGGATATCTTTTCAAATTAGCGGAATATAAAGCCCAGAAAGCCGCAGCTGCGAGAACGAGCAGATCACCACGATTGAAATCCAGCTGGAGGAGATACGTCAGATCACCTCCGGCAATAATCAGCGACACCCCCGCCAGCGAAACCAGTACCCCGCAGCATTGCCGCAGTGTCATAACTTCACGGTACATAATCCATGAACATACCGCGATCAGCACCGGAATACAGGAGTTGACAAGAACGGCATTGATGGCTGTTGTCGACTGTACCGCCGTATAAATCAAGGTGTTGAAGCCGGCAACTCCAAGAATTCCCTGCACCAGGATAAATCGGAAATGGAGACGCACCAGCTCTCTTTGCAGCCACAAATGGTGGACGGCAAAGAGTGCAAGAATCATAAGAGCAAAAAACCAGCGCCAGAAAGACAGGGCTAAAGGAGGAATCTCGGTGTGCATACCACGGCTCACAACAAAATTCCCCGACCAGAACAGTGTTGTTAAAATCAGGAGAAGATAGGGCATTATAGGTCCAATAGAAATCCGGGTTGATGGGCTCTACATTACGTCTTTCCTGAGAAATACTCAACCATTCAGATAACTATTTTTCAGGTGAGCAGGGAATCGATACTCCGAAAAGCAGTATAGCAGCCTTCATTCAAAAAAGACCCGGCTCCATTTTTATCGAAGCCTTTCAGCATCTATTCTTCAGGCTGAAACAAGAAAGGCCCTTTCCAAAGAAGGTCCACCCGATCTAGCCCAGCAACACTATCTTTCCCCTAAAGCATTGGCAATCTACTTTCGTGCAAATCAACATAAAGCTACTCACCATTAAGCAGTAACAATGTTGAGCCTGGTAGGGAGAAACCGTGGTTGGGTGCTGGTGAATGTTGCCTGATAGTATGAATTCTTCCTTCAACATCAATAATGGCTGTTCTTGTTGATGTTGATAAATTTGGCTTTACCTTATATTCCAATTGTCCGTTTCCTAAGCCATAGAGGATTTGGGACACCTCAAATTCTATCCAATCAGAAGAGCATGAAGCCTGCCAATTGCAATGTTCCTCAGTAATTATATCGACTGTTCCACTACCACCATCTGCCGTAAAACTCAACGCCCCTGGAGCGAGTCTGAGTGTACAACCAGTTGAAGTATCTTGCTGAATCGAATGCATTATTCCGTTGACCAGTATTGCTGCTCCTCGGCCATAGATCGTATCATTCTCCGACACCCTATACATTATAGTCCCATATCCTTGTCCGCTTTTGCCTGACTCAATAGTAATCCAGCTGTTTTCTCCACTTGCCTCCCAAGTGCAAATATCAGCGATAGAGATTCCTATTGTACCCAACCCACCTTCTGCATAAAAATTCTGATGAGTTGGCTCAAGCGTAGGAATGCAATCTGAGCCGGGAGACTGATAGATTGTATAAACAGCATTGTGCAATGTTATTGTTGCAGTTCTCGACTCAGTATTTGTGTTGGTCTCAACTTCAAACTCAATCAGGCCAGACCCATAACCGGAAATCCCCTGATTTATGTTTACCCAATCATCTGAGACTATTGCTTCCCAGGTACAATCATCCGAAGCAGTAAACTCCAGAGAGCCTGATCCTCCGGTAAAATCAAAAGAGGAGTTAGATGAGGTCATCGTGAAAGTACAGTTATTAAAGGGACTGACCACATAATTTCCAGAAAAGCTTTCAATGGTACTTTTATAAATGAGCAGCCCCTGGTTGTTAAGGTAGATAGAATTTCCACCGATATATTGGTCATTGTCTGTAATTTTCTTAACAACTCCACCATCGAAGAGATAAATGGTTTCATCCTCTGTATTATCTAAAGAAAACCCCACCCAGGCAATTTGTCCAAGTTCATTTAATTGTGTGAGTTGGCCTCTAAGTGTTGAGTGACGCCTGCCAATATGGCTGAGCTCACCATCATAGAAATAAATATCTGCGTCTTCACCGTGGATTCGAACAGACCAACTTATTTGGTTGGAATTATTAATCCGAAGATCTTCAATACGTCTTTTAACTTCGAGAGAAAAAGTAGTTTGATAAATCGTATCAAGGCTTCCAGAATGATAATGATAAACCTCCCACACTCCTCCCCCAAATACAGGGTAGCCAGAGATAACCATATTGCCCATATCATTAACTGCGAAATCAATGATGTAACCGATCCCTGGAGAGATTGTGTTTATTGTTCCATTTTCGTACTTTATAATTTGATTACGATTTTCATTAATCCAATACACTGTTCCATTTTCGGTCAGTTTAGGTAAACCAGCTGCATATTGAGACTCCAAAGATGCGGTGATGTTGGTGGTCGATGAACCTGAATAAAAGTAGAGATTATTTCCATACTGGCCACTAACCCATGCAGCTTGTCCGAGATTATTTAAAGTAGGATGCCCGTTTTCGGTACTGGAGTCGGAAATGAGTTTTACCGCGCCTCCATTGTACAGGTAAATGTAATAATCAGGGTAAGGTGAAATTGTCTCCTCGATACTAAGAGCACGCCAAACAACTTGCTTGTTGTTGTTTATTTGATGATCACTATTGGCAGAAGGAAACGTAGCAATTGATGATACTACGCCATCCTCAAAAATAGATAGCTCATAGCCAGATAAAAGTAAAAGGTTGCCAGAATCGTTTAATCTAATAATTGAATCCCCGGGAAGTAGGTCGATCAGTTGAGGTTCTGAGTAATCAAGTGCGATGGCTCGAAAAGGAATCAAGCAAAACGCAATAAGGAGTGTAAAGTAATATATGATAACTGCATTGCTGAAGATAGTAGTTGTCTTCATTAGGTCCCTCTCATCATGAGTGGTGTTAAGCTTGATTTATATAATGGGAGTTATGATTTCTCCGCGAATAACTTTCCTTCAGCTATCAACTTTTAGCGATTTATCTTTTTTCAGCAGTCGAAGCAGTTTTAACTTTTCAAAATGTTGCGCAACACATGCAGAGTAAAAACCTCTCTTCTCTTCATTCCGCCTTTCTTGTCTTATATATAACTTTAAAAATCAAACCTGATTACCCCTGAAACTCAGCATCGTATTTTTAAAGGGGCAGGGTCGCTCTTTTCTCGGGTGTCTGCAGCCAGGACGGCTGCAGTCAAGCCCCCATGGATGGGTTTATGGCGCCCCGTGAAAAGAGTGATCCTGCCTCATAAGGCTTGCTGATCCTTAGGGGTAAACAGAAAATCAAATTTTTAATCAAGGAGCAGCAGCATCCAGGCGTTAGCATTCCCTGCATTTTCATCCGGTGGTGGGGTCACTGTAGGAGAGGCCAGAAAAACTTCGATTTCACTACTCCCGAGGGGGCCTACCTGAGCGTGCCAAACTATCTGGCTCCTATTATTGAAGTTGATGTTATTTTCTTCGTAATTGTTATCGGTCAATTTTGTGATGCTTTTTTCGAAAGAATCATACACGTATAGTTCGTAGGCGGGGCGACCTGCGCTGTAGCCTTTCCAAACTACATCCCTAGTATTATTAATATTTGGCAAATAATCATCCCAGGCGTTGCTTGTAAGAGGTGTCGTGGTTTTCGTAACACCATTATGAAAAACAATCTCCCTATCTGCACCAGGGCAAGACATGCTCCATACAAGATCACCGTTGTCATTTAGGTCTGGGGTGTCATCGTCGCAGGGTACATTTTCAAATTGAGTGACTGTATTTGAACTACCTTCATACAAAAATATCTCATCATTCGAGCCTGGCATTGTCGCTCTCCAGGCCACATCACCTTTTGCGTTAACACCACCAGAACCAACATAATAGTCTTGGTAATCATTATTGCTGAGAATCACTAATTGATGTGATGATCGCTTGAACAGATACACTTCATCATCTCCATCATTGTGAGTCCAGACGACATCCCCATTCCCGCAGATTTTTGGCGCTCCGTCATACTCATTATTGTCAGTCAACCGAATAGTCTCTCCAGTCTCTCTAACATACAAAAAAACTTCTGAGTCAGAACCATCTGATGGTCTGGTAGAATATACAATATCTCTGTCGTTGTTAATATGTGGGCTGTAAATTTCAGATGAGCTGTTCGTAATTTGAGTGATTGTAGGAGGAGATGTGGATCGGTCATAGAGAAATAGTTGAGAGATAGGTCCGATTTTTCTTTTCCATACAATATCACCAACTGCGTTCATTATTGGATCGGAATCATCCAGGTTGTCATTTTCAATAAGCGGAACAGTATTCTTTGTCGTACTATTATAGAGAAAAAGATCTCTATTAGAAGAGGACATGTTTTGGCTTACATAGACCACTATACCATTGTCACTGATTTGCTGACCACCGCCATTATTATCAGTTATCTGTGTTATTGAGTAGTCGGCTGCAACTGAAATTGTATTAAACGCCAAGACGGAAGCCACGCAAAATGCAAGCGCAAATATGCTTTTTACCATTTTCAACCTTCTCTGATATTTTCAATTTTAAGATAGAGGCTTGGAACAAACGCCAACCATATCAAGGGAATGGCTATCATCATAGTAACCGGCCGCACATAGCTGAGAAAAGAAATTACCCAAAAATGTAAAGAGTTACTGACTACTATTGATCCAGATACACCATTTTGGGAAGATACATAGCTGAGTTGCATTACCTGGTTCTGTCTGCCGTTATAATCATAGTAATATGATTTAA
Source organism: Desulfopila sp. (assembly GCA_036350815.1). Taxonomy (GTDB): domain Bacteria; phylum Desulfobacterota; class Desulfobulbia; order Desulfobulbales; family Desulfocapsaceae; genus Desulfopila_A. Next base: position 557 of record JAZBNU010000071.1, on the reverse strand, counting down.
CGTCTCCACGGTTGAGAGGAAAATAGGTTTGAGAAGATGCTGCTACTGTAACCGGCAAAAGAAATAGAGCATAGAAAACACCCAAAAGGACTAACTTCAATATTATTCTCACGGTGTCCCCTCCCTCTGAATAATATTAGATAGTTTTTGAAAAGTGATGGAAAAAAGCTTACATAAACAACTCAGTGTATGCAACAAAATATAACCAGATTGTGAAAATAATGCGTTAGGATTGCACGTATGGATATCCTAAGATCCGATTATGAAAAGCCGAATACCGGACTATGATATTCCAATCAGCAATCAACTTGAGTTGCTTTCTCCACTCTCTCAACATAGTCTTTGTCGACCCTTTGTATTACCAAGCTAAATGGCAAACTTATCATGGTCGTTTGGAATGTTTCCTGGCAAGGTTGGACCAGCTAATCACAGAGAATTTTCCAGGAATGGGGCAACTGCAAAGAATTGATTTCCAAAGACCAGGTCTCGGGACTGAGGTTCAGAATTGAGCGAAAACCCTTAATAATTAATAATTAAGATGCGACCCTGATCCCTCC
>JAZBNU010000070.1:0-3221 GCA_036350815.1 Desulfopila sp. | reverse complement strand
TGTAATAATCTACCGCAAGCCCTTGATAACGAAGAGTATGGGCTCAGCAGGCACGCCCGAAGGGTGAAAAATAGGTTAGCTTGCTGGCAGCTTTTCTAAGTACAAACTGCTCCCAGCTCAAACAAAAGAATATCTGCATTAATCATATGATTTTTCTATATAAAAATGAAAAAACTTGCTTTTTCATGAAATATTGGAGGGGGGAGCACAGGAGCGTGCAAGGAAATCCATATTTCAAGCCCACCGGCAGTTACTTGTTGTCGTCGAGGAACTCCTGCCACTGGATGGGCATCATATTCTTCTTTTTTGTATTGCAGTTTTTACAGGCAGGGACAAGATTGTCCTTACTGCTTTTGCCCCCCTGGGCCAGGGGGACGACATGATCCATGGTGATATCCTGCGGTGGTACTTTCTTTCTGCAGTACCAGCATATAGAGGAACCACTTTTCTGCTGCCACCAGCGGGTTTTACGCAACTCTCTCGCTTTCGCCTTCTGGCGGCGTATTTCACTTTCAGACACACCGTCAAAATCATACAGATCAGTCATCGCAGCACTCAACCGGCACACCGTCAGTCTTTTGACATCCTTCTCTCATGCTGCCGCAACCCCTTGTTGCGTCAGCTCACCAACAAGTTTACAGCGAATCTCGCCAACAAGATACAGCGAGCCAGCAACAACAATAAGATCATCCTGCTGCGCCTGTTCTTCAGCAAAACGAAGGGCTTCGTCGACAGGTGCTATCAGGTGGCAGCGCATCCTGGTCGTTTCATCAAGAACCGATGAGAGAAATACAGGAGAAGCAGCACGTTCTCCCTGAGGCCTGGTCAGGATAATGATGGAAGCCAGAGCCGCCACCGGAGGCAGGGTCAATCGCAGGTCTTTATCTTCCATGGCACCCCAGATCAGAATCAGTCGATTAAAGGCATATTCTTTTTTCAGGGTCTGCACCAGTTTTTCTACTCCTGCAGGATTATGTGCTCCATCAAGAAGGTACCTGACGGATCGTTCCAGGCCATCATGATCATCATGACCGAGAAGGGAGCGATCCTTGCGGGAAAGAGCGATAAATTCCAGCCTGCCCGGCCAATGTACCGCAGCCAGTCCCGCACGGACATCATTTTCGCTGCAGCGGTAGCCATGCTGGCGCAGGAGACTAACCACAGCAATGGCTAAAGCACTGTTTTCTCGCTGGTAGTCACCTTTCATACCACACTGTAAAGCAGAAAAAACCATTCCGCCAACTCCCCCTCTTCTCCCCCGCCATATCCAGCCTGCCGCATCATCCTCTGTGTCAAAATCCCGACCGTAGAGAGAGAGAGGTGCCTGCAGCTCACGACAACGCTTCTCGACAACATCAAGGCCGACCCCCGTTTGAACACCGCAAACCAGATCAACACCTTTTTTTATTATTCCGGCTTTTTCAAAAGCAATGGATTCGAGGGTGTTGCCGAGATAGGCTTCATGATCCATACTCACATTGGTGATAACCGACACAAGAGGAATGACCACATTAGTGGCATCGAGCCTCCCACCAAGTCCTGTTTCAAGCACCACCAGATCAACGCCGGCCTCGGAGAACCAGAGCAGGGCCAGAGCCGTGGTAAACTCGAAATAGGTTATTTTTTCCCCTGCAAGAATATCTCGCAGGCGGCTGGCAAGACCGGCAAAGGTTTCTTCTGAAATATACGAATCATTAATGCGGAAACGCTCCCGAACCGAGCTGAGGTGCGGCGAGGTGAAAAGGCCGACCCTGTAGCCGGCGTTTTTGAGTATCGACACTATGTTGACACAGACGGACCCTTTGCCGTTAGTCCCTGCAATATGGACAAAACGAAGCTTTCGATCCGGCCTGGCAGCCTTCTCAAGAAGAGACTCCATCGCCTCAAGCCCAAGTTTGATCTTATGCATCTGCAGGCTGTCGAGATACTCCTGCGCCTTTTGAAAATTCACCTCTGTTCCCCTTCTGTAAAAGACGTACAGCCTGTTGCTCTTTTCCCTGCAGATCTCAGGTACCCAGAATCTTCAGTTTGGCATAGTCAAGGTGAAGCGATTTTAATCCATGTCTGTCAAACTGTATATCAAGAGTACGCGGTTTCGTCAGTTTTTTTACTACCCCCTTACCGAAAAAAGGGTGGTCTACCTTGCAGCCTGGGGAAAAATCCTCCATCGTCAGCTTGACGCGGTTTTTTTTCCTGGCAGGGCGAAACTCCGTCTCACTCTTTCTGGCCTGGTAAGAGAAGGCAGAGGAAGACTCCGCGATCTTCTGATACAGGGAAGGTTTAAGTTCACGCAGGAAGGGAGACATGCCCACCCGCTGGAAGCGGCGATCCGAGCTCATCATCTCTTTAGGGTAGCAGAGATACAACTCCTCCCTGGCACGTGTTGCGGCGACATAGAAAAGACGCCGTTCCTCTTCCCACTGCTCACTTTGCACGGCGGCCGCATGGGGAAACCGCCCTTCCGCCAGACCGATAACAAAGACAACATCCCACTCCAACCCTTTGGCTGAATGGATGGTTGACAGAACCAGCCTGTTGCCGCTATAGCCGGTATCACTTTCCGTTTCAGGAGGGTCAAGAGTTGTGTCATCTATAAACGACTGGAGATCTTCATAAGAAACCATTATTCCTTTGAGCTGCTCCAGATCTTTCTGTCTTTTAGGATAATCATCCCGATAGATCTGTTCAAAAAGAGGCTGATAATATTGCATCACCAGTTCAAAGAGTGAACCGGGAGAGTGCTCTTGGAGCAGTTTTTTGAAAAGCTGCACCAGTTTCAGCAGACCGCCCTTCCAGGCAGAAGTAGAGGGATAAGCGGCAAGTGCGGCAAAAGGGTCAGCTTGCGCGGCAATGGATGAGGTAATTTTTTGTGCCGTTTTCGGCCCGACCTTATCCAGTTGAAGCAGGATCCTGTTCCAGGACAGTGTATCTCTGGGATTGATCAAAATCCGCAGAAAGGAGAGAACATCTTTCATATGCGCCGATTCCGTCAGCTTCAATCCGCCGCGCTTCTCAAAGTCGAAGCCATATGTTCCCAGCTCGACCTCCAGTTTATAGGAATGAAAACCGGAGCGAAAAAGAACGGCGATATTATCAAGTGCAATTCCCTTTGCGTTCAAGGCACTTATCTTCTGGGCGACAAAACGTGCTTCGGCACGTTCATCACTTCCGCCATAGAGTTGCGGCAGACGATCACCCTCTATCCGGCTAAAGAGAGTCTT
>JAZBNU010000069.1:0-8126 GCA_036350815.1 Desulfopila sp. | reverse complement strand
GTGATACTGCAGGAGAAATAAAGCAGAGCTTAAATGGCAGCGGCAGTTTGAACTTTTTTGACGGGGCTCTGGTTGGTATTGATCTGGCCGAGATGGGAAGGAGTCTCGCAGCGGGAGCGGGTTACCAGAAACCAACCGAGAAACCGCAGACCGATTTTGCCGAGTTGCGGGTGCCTTTCGCTGTTGTAAATGGACTTTTTGAGATTCTGGATGCTACGCTTTTTTCTCCGCTCCTGCGGGTAAATGCTGCCGGTACCGCTGATTTTGTAACGGAAAAGCTTGATGTCAAAGTCAGACCGAAAATCGTCGGAACTTTAAAAGGACAGGGTGATTCCATAGAACGGTCGGGACTTGCAGTGCCGATACGTGTTGAGGGCACTTTCGCGGAGCCTGAATACAGTGCTGATTTTCGAGATGTTGCAAGCCGTGAAGCACTGGAAGAGGCTCTCAAGGATCCTGAAGGCACAAAAGAGAAGGTTAAGGCCCTGGAGGAAACAGGCAAAAGTCTGTTGCAGGGGTTCGGTTTTGGTACGAAGAAATAAGGGTATTTTTATTGAGCCGGCCTGGCGCTGAAGATTTCAGCAGATTTTCAGGTTATCATTTCCGGTGGTGTCCTGCACCACCGGATGTCATTTCGATGAGCTCTTAGAGTTCCGGATTAGTAGTTTTCGCTGTAATGCTTATATTCGCGGGACTGAAAGAGGACACCGTCCTTGAGAGTGTGCACACTATCCATTTTGGCCGCCAGGGCTGTGTTGTGAGTAACCATGATTACAGCAAGAGAGCGTTCGCGGCAGAGTCCCTGAAGGAGATTGAAGACAATTTCTCCGGAACGGCTGTCGAGGTTTCCGGTAGGCTCGTCCGCCAACAACAGTTTGGGCTGCATGATAAGGGAACGGGCCAGGGCTGTACGTTGCTGCTCCCCCCCTGAAAGGGTATTGATACGGTGGTGTATTCTATGATCAAGCTCCACCTGCTTCAGGAGGCCAAGCGCTTTGTCATGAATCTGTTTTTTTCTATACCCGGCGATCAATGCCGGCATCATGACATTTTCCAGGGCAGTGAATTCAGGGAGCAGATGATGGAACTGAAAAATGAAACCGAGCTTGCTGTTACGGAATTCAGCCAGTTCCGTAGCGCTTTTGCTGAGCAGACTGCTCTCTTCAAAAAGTATATCGCCGGAACTTGGTTGAGACAGGGTGCCGCAGACCTGGAGCAGCGTTGTTTTTCCTGATCCGGATGCACCCATGATTGCCGTCATCTCTCCAGGTGAAATTGTGATATTCACTCCTTTGAGGACGTCGATCTTTTTTGTGCCGTCATCGTAGGTCTTTCCTACCTCTTTTGCCTCAAAGAGTATCATCAGGAGAGTACCTCCGCCGGCTGTACCTGTGATGCCTTCCATGACGGATATATTGTGGCAAGCAGGGTGATGATAACGGCAGAAACGGCCACAATGATAACATCTCCCGGCAGCACCTTTATGGGGAGGGTTGTCATGGGGTAGACATTTGACGGCAGCTCGATGAATTTATAACGGGACAGCAATTCACACAGCCCAAGACCTCCAAGCACACCCAGAGTAGTACCGACCATGGCTATTATGGCACCTTGAAGGAAAAATATTCGCATGATTGAGGAAGATGTCGCTCCCATGGATTTGAGAATGGCGATATCCTTGGCTTTTTCCATTACCACCATAATAAGGGCACTGATGATATTCAGTGCCGCCACAATGATTATCAGGGTCAGGCAGATAAACATCCCTATTTTTTCCAGCTTGAATGCAGCGAAAAGGTTCTGGTTCATTGCCATCCAGTCTTTCGCTATAAAGCCGGGGCCCAGGGTGTCACTTATGGATTGCGCAACCTGGTCGGCGCGGTTCAGCCTTTTCGGCGCAACCACCACTTCGATGCCATGGGCAATGTCGCCGCTTTCCAGGAATTGCTGTACGTCGGCGAGGGCCATGTAGGCAAGAGAGGAGTCATATTCGTACATGCCGGATTCAAAGATACCGGCTATCCGGCAGGTCTTGATTTTAGGAATAATGCCCATCGGGGTCAGTGGGCCTGCTGGTGATATGAGGCGCACCTTCCCTCCTACTCGTACACGAAGGTCCTGGGCAAGGTTTTTTCCCAGGATGATATTGGGCAGACTATCCTCGTTTTCTCTGAGAAGATCATGGACGGTGCCTTCCAGCATCTGATGCGGAAGACTTATGACACCTCCTGCGGAGTCGGGGTCAATACCTCGCAGCACAACACCGTTGCCGCCGGATGCACTGCTCAGCAGAGTCTGGGCATAGAGATAGGGGGTAGCGCCTTCGACATGTGTTACGGTGAGAATTTTTTCCCTGGCCTCATCGTAGTTCCTGATCGAGCCTCCCATCTGCTGCACAACGATATGAGAGTTTATTCCCAGAATCTGATCGCGAAGACCATCGGTGAAGCCGGAAAAAACCGCAAGCACCACAATCAAAGCGATGACTCCGACGGTAATGCCTGCAACCGAAATAAAAGATATAAGAGATATAAAGCCGTGCTTGTGCTTTGCCTTCAGATATCTGAGGCTTATAAACCACTCATACATTTCAGGAATCCGTGTCCGAGGGTTGCGTTTTCTTTTTCGTGTTGACCCGGGAACCACCCTCCGGTTTGAGGTGGGGGAAAAAGATGACATCGCGAATCGACGGAGAGTTGGTGAGAAGCATAACCAGCCGGTCTATGCCAATGCCTTCGCCTGCTGCGGCTGGCATGCCGTATTCCAGGGCACGGATATAATCTTCGTCGAGTACCGGGTGAATTTCGTCATCATCACCACGGTTTAAAATCTGGTTTTCAAAGCGTTGCCGCTGGTCATGGGGGTCATTCAGTTCACTGAAGGCGTTGGCCAGTTCCCGTCCGGTGATAAAAAGCTCAAACCGGTCGGTAATTTCTGGGTTTATTTCATTTTTTCTTGCCAGGGGGGAAACCTCGGTGGGATAGGAGGTGATAAATGTCGGGTTGATCAGTTTTTCTTCCACCAGAAGCTCAAAGAGTTCTGTTTTGGCCTTGCCTGCACCTGCGTTGTTATCAAGTTCTATGCCATGCTTTTTTACAAGAGCAAAAAGGGCATCCTCGTCAGTAAGGGCTTCTTTGTCAACACCGCCAATTTGTATCAGGGCTTCATCCATGGTGAGGCGGCTCCAGGGCGGAGCCAGATTCACCGGAGTTCCCTGGTATTCGATCTCCATGGTTCCGTTGACTTCCTGACAGAGCCAGGATATTAATTCTTCAGTGAGGTCCATCATGTCATGGTAGGTGGCGTAAGCCTGATAGAACTCGAGCATGGTGAACTCTGGGTTGTGTCGGGTGGAGAGGCCTTCGTTTCTGAAATTTCTGTTTATCTCAAATACTTTGTCGAATCCTCCCACCAGGAGTCTTTTCAGATAGAGTTCCGGTGCGATGCGGAGATAAAGATCCATCTCCAAGGCATTGTGGTAGGTTTTAAATGGTTTGGCCGTGGCCCCGCCAGGTACAGGCTGCATCATCGGAGTTTCAACTTCCATGAATCCCCTGGCATTGAGAAAATCCCTTGTCAGCCTGATGATTTCGACCCGTTTGCGAAATGTTTCCCTGACTTCCGGGGTAACGATGAGATCAACATAGCGCTGCCGATATCTGGTTTCAACGTCTGTGAGGCCGTGCCATTTTTCAGGTAAAGGGCGAAGAGACTTTGAGATCATGACCAGGGTGTCGGCTGCGATGGATAGTTCTCCTGTTTTCGTCTTGAAAAGTTTTCCTTCAATGCCGACAATATCGCCGATATCCCATTTTTTAAAAGCGGCGAAAACATCTTCCCCCAGTGTTTCCTTTTTGATATAGACCTGCATTTTTCCCGAACTGTCGGCAATATGACAGAAGGCGGCTTTACCAAATTTGCGCATGGAAAGAATTCGTCCGGCGATCGAATAGGTGAACCTGGTTTCATCCGTCGTTTCCACGGAAAGATGCTCTCCCTTCGGCAATATTTCGCTGATCATGTTTGCCGGACTGAATGTATTGGAGTAAAGTTTGACTCCCATTTCGGCCAGAGCATCGGCCTTTTCCTTTCGTTGCTGCAAAAATTGATTATCGTTGCTCATGATGGATTAGAAAATAGTTGATTATTGTACTTTAGAGGTGTCGGCCTTGTGCCTCACAGGCCATGGGCTCCTGGTTCTACAGGAGGAGTATTTCCGTATTTTCACCTGTTAACAGGGAATAGCTCACAGGGATGAATGCAATTGGAGTCGGCATCAGTTCATAATAATAGGATGTGCTGTGCAATTTGCAAGCAATGATTTTTGTTGTCCGCTCAGGCGTAAGCAGGGTACAGCATTTTTTGCCGCGGCTCTTTGCTGAACTGCTCTGACCGTTTACTGACATTGGGCCTTGTTGTCAATTCTTTTCAAGAATCACCACTGTTTCGATGTGATGGGTTTGAGGAAACATGTCAAAGGGTTGTATTTCGACGAGTTGAAAATTCAAGTCCAGCAGAGCCGTGACATCCCTGACAAGAGTTGATGGATCGCAGGATATATAAAGTATCGTATGCGAAGCCAGTGCTGCCAGTGTCGGCGGCAGATCAGTCAGTCCCTGCCTGGGCGGGTCGACCAGGGTTGTATCAAAAATTCTGCCCTGGTGTTTGAGCCGGGCGCAAACTGTATCGACATGGCCTTTGATAAATTCTGTGTTCTTCAGTCCTGCTGTCATGCTGTTTATTGCGGCGCAGCGTATTGCGGCGCCTTGACTCTCCACGCCGGTGAGAGATCCGCCTGAATGTGCCAGTGGAATAGAAAAATTGCCCATGCCGCAAAAGAGATCAAGGAGATGATGGTTTTTGGTGGGGGCGGCTTTTTGGATAACATAGTCCACTAACTGTTGGTTCTGCCGTAAGTTTACCTGGCAAAATCCGCCCACTTCCCATAAAAAAGTATGGGTGATGCCATTGTACCGGTCATTGATTGTTTGAGAGAAGGTTTTCGACTCCCTGTTATGATTAGCAGAGGAAGAAAATGGACCATGGAGAGGGAACTTCTCGCCCTGGAAAAAAATTCTCTCAAGCGATTCTGTTTTTTCGGTGAGCTGTAGGGCTGTCTTTGTATCGCTGGGCCGTGGTGGTCTCAGGTAATGAAAGAGCAGTGTTACCGACTCGGTAGCGGGATTGTAGAGAAATTCAACAGCGGTGCTGTTGCGACAGAGGAGATGAAACTCTTTTTTAGGCGATACTTCTCTTAAAACTGTATTTATCAGGGGGTGAGCAAGAAGGCAGGCTTCTATTTCCGCAATTTCCCTGGAGCGGAAGGCATAAAAGCCGATCTTGTCGTTTCTGAGCTGCAGACGGATTCTTTGCCTGTATCCGAACTGTTCCGGCGAGGGGACAAAGGGCGGGACCGTGACAGGAAATGCGGCAAAAAGCTCCTCCAGGATTTCTTTTTTCAGCTGCACCTGTTCGGGATAACTGCAGTGCTGCAGGTCGCAGCCGCCACATCTGCCGTAGTAAGGGCAGGGCGGTGTCACTCTTGCACTGTTTTTCCGGGAGACTATTGCATCAACCCGGCCAAAGAGTGTCTTTTTCTTTTGCGCATCAACAGAGTACAGCACCTCTTCTCCCGGGAGACTGTTTTGCAGCAGTATGACCTGGCCGTCATGCAGGCGCGCCAGGCCATAACCTCCGTTGACCATTTTTTCTACCAATATTGTTTTGGATTTCATCTGGTGATGTTATACTTTTTCTCTTGGAAAAAACGTAAAAAATGCGGTTATCTCCGGCTGGACATAAAATTTGGTGTTCTCGGAGGATCATAAAGGATAGTAAGCGATCCGGGATGTACGGTTTACAATGAATCAATTTACACGGAATGGCATTTTGTGGCTCTGTCTTTTTTTGCCGGCACTGATGCCTGGAATCCTGCTGGCAGACGACTCCATTACCGTCACCATAGAGGGTATAGAAGGTCGGCTCTATGATAATGCTGTTGCCTTTATAAGTATTATGGACAGCAAGAACCAGCAGGGCCTCAAAAAGACTGAAGTGCAAAAGCTGCATGAGGATGCACCCGGAGAAATACGCCAGGCACTTGAGCCTTTTGGTTACTATGATGCGAACGTCAAATCGGAACTGCGCCGAGAAGCAGACGGCTGGAAAGCTTCCTATGTAATTGATCCGGGAGAGCCGGTACGGGTTGCCGCGGTCGATATCGCCATTGATGCCGCTCCTGATTCCAGCATCAACTGGATTGAAACACGAGAGAATTTTTCTTTACAGGCCGGTGATATTCTGGATCACTCCAGGTATGAACGAGGCAAAAAAAGGCTGCTGGAACGACTATATGATTTGGGTTATGTCAAGGCGGAATACGGTAAAAGTGAGATCCGTATTCATCGGCAAAAGAAGAGCGCCGAGATTATCCTGCACGTTCTTTGCGGCTCACGTTATCTTTTTGGTGATACTGTCTTTGATCAGGATCTTCTTGCCGAGGAGATGCTTGCTGCTTTTATCAACTATGAGAAGGGAGAGCCTTATTCTCCACGCAAACTGATCCAGCTCCAGCAGATGTTTTATCAGACCAATTTTTTTTCACAGGTTGTTGTACGTGGAGAAGTGGACCAGGCGCAGGGACTCTACATACCCGTGACGGTGAGACTGTCCGACCCTGAATTTTTCAATCGGTACACTTTCGGTCTAGGTTATGCTACCGATGACGGCATGCGAGGCAGAGTGGGCTGGGAGAACCGTCTGTTTAACAGGTTTGGTCATAAGGCTTCCTCCGAACTGCAACTGGCAGAGAGAAGAAACAGCCTGGATTTTATCTATGACGTACCCATAGGGGACCCACGATACGATAAAATGATTTTCGGGACAACCTACAACCAAGAAAAGTGGGAGGATATCGATACTAATCTTTTTAAGGGAGGATTTCGCTACGAGTATTCCGGAGGGCGTTTTAAATATGGTGCCGGACTGGAGCTGCACAGCGAAAAATATGAGATTGGGGCCACCAGTGGTGAGACATTTCTGCCGATACCTAATGCCCGCTGGTCTATGGTCTATGGAGATGATCTTGTCGACACGCGGAATGGCCTGTTTTTTTCAATTAACCTTAAAGGAGCAGCTGAGAGTCTCTTTGCCGACACAACTTTTTTCCAGGGGCTGGCATCGGGAAAACTCATCGCCTCTCCGTTTGAGGATATACGGTTTATCAGCAGGTTTTCAGTGGGAGCCACCTGGGTTGATGACATCGATGATCTTCCTCCGTCCCTGCGTTTCTATGCCGGTGGTGACCAGAGCGTTAGAGGATACGGCTACAGGGAACTGGGGGAAAAGGACAGTTCCGGGACGGTGGTCGGCGGGAGATACCTTCTGGTCGGTTCATTTGAGGTGGAAAAGGATATTACCGAGCGCTGGAGCGCCGCTGCCTTTGTTGATACGGGACAGGGATTCAATGACTGGAGTGAGGATCTCAGTACGGGAGTCGGCCTCGGAGTGCGGTATAAACTTCCTTTTGGCCGGATTCGCCTGGATGTGGCCTCTGCTGTTTCTGAAGAGGGACAACCGTTGCGCCTCCACTTAACAGTTGGAGCGGACCTGTGATAAAGAAAATGCTCGTAACAGCTGTCTCGGGTTTTCTTGTGTTGTTTTTTTCAGGGATATATCTGCTCTTTACTGAACACGGCACTTCAACGCTGCTCAATTCTGCACAGAAGCTAACCCAAGAAAAATTACAGATTGAGTCTTTTTCGGGAACGCTGGGGCGAGAGTTTTCTTTCCAGAATTTCTCTTATGCATGGGCGACAGGACAAGTACAGCTGGGAACCTTAGCCATGTCCTGGGATTTTTGGGCGCTTTTCCGGGGGAAAATTCATCTCAACACACTCTTCGTTCAGGATCTTGCAATTATACAGCGTTCTGCCAAAAACGAGCAGGAGAGTAGAGAAAAATTTTCTCTGCCTCAAGTGAGAATTCCGTTTGCATTTGAAATTGACGACCTGGAGGCGGCGAAAATCCGGTTTATGAAGGATGAGAAGAACATAGCAGAGATTGACAGAATTGATATGGCTTTTGAGGCCGGGATGAGACAGATGCGGCTGAACAGCTTTCATCTG
>JAZBNU010000068.1:0-11115 GCA_036350815.1 Desulfopila sp. | reverse complement strand
GGCCGTATAGCCCCCCGGACCACCTCCCAGGACAACAAGATCATACACGTTGTTTTCGCTCAATTTTTCCCTCCTACTAAATCAGGACTCTTCTGAGATCTTCAATTCGTTTTGCCAGGGCACGGCAGAACCTGGCCGCATCAGCCCCGTCAATAACCCTATGATCATAGGACAGGGAAAAAGGCAGGGTAAGCCGCGGCTTAAAGCTCTGCTGCTCCTCATACCAGACAGGTTTGAGATAGTTGCGGGAAAGTCCCAGAATCGCCACCTGCGGGGCATTCACAATAGGGGTGAAGCCGGTACCACCTATTCCTCCCAGGCTGGAAATTGTGAAGGAAGCCCCCTGCATATCTGCGATGGCTGATTTTCCCTGACGGGCCGCATCGCTCAAACTTTTCAGCTCCTGGGCAATCTCCCTGATTCCTTTTTTATCCGTATCCCGAATCACCGGCACCACCAGTCCATTGGGCGTGTCGACAGCAATCCCGATATTATAAAAGTGCTTCACAACCAGAGTATCCTCACCGGGGACAAGTGAGCTGTTGAAATGCGGAAACTCTTTTAAGGCAGCCACAACAGCTTTAGCTATAAAAACTAGGGGACTGTAACGCGGATCGTCTTTTCCTGCTTCTTCATTCATTCGGGCTCGGAACTCTTCCAGGTCAGTGACATCAGCCTCATCAAAATGGGTTACGTGAGGAATATTTACCCAGCTTCTCTGCAGGTGCGGCCCGGAGACTTTCTTTATTCTGCCCAGGGAAACTTTCTCGATTTCACCGTATTTACTGAAATCCTCCAGCGGTTTTTCGGCTAACAGACCGCTTCCGGGCTGTGCCTCACTCTCTTCTGCCCGAACAGTCCCGACATGCTTCTGCACATCCTCCTTGAGTATCCGGCCTTTCGGGCCCGTGCCGGTGAGACCAGCCAGCTCGACGCCCTGTTCCCGGGCATAGGCCCGTACTGACGGAGTAGCATGAGAGTCGGACGTTTCACTTTCGTCTTCTTCACTGCCTTCCTTCTGCTCCGCTTCCGGAGATGCTGTTGTTTCTTTTTTTCCTGCTTCGGTCCCGCTCTTCTTCCCGGCAGTAGAGTTTTTTCCCGTATCCTCGGCAGCTGCTTTATCCTCCTGCTGAGGTTTCTCTTCTTTCTCATCAGCCGCTGCCTGAGACTTTTCGTCTTCAGCCAGCTCCAGCAACACGATATCGTCCCCGCTGGAAATACTCTGTTCCTCTTTGACGTATACTTCTTTGACTGTGCCGGCAAATGGTGAAGGAATATCCATGACCGCCTTTTCACTCTCAAGAGCAATAAGCGGATCCTCTATTCCAACCGTATCTCCCGCCGAAACGTAGACCTCAACAACAGTGATCTCCTGCACATCTCCAAAATCGGGAACCGTGACCTTTTCTGTGGCCATCCTCTTCTCCTTGGTTGTCTCTATCTGGTTAATGAATGGTGAGTTTCTGGATTTATACCATATTTCTTCATTGCTTTTTCCACTGTGTTCTTCGGCATCTTTTCCAATTCCACCAAAGCGTGAAGGGCTGCTATGGTGATATGATATCGGTCCACTGCAAAAAAATCACGCAGCTTTTCCCGAAAATCACTGCGACCGAACCCGTCGGTACCCAAAACCGTCAGAGGGTTGGGGATACAGCGACGCAGCTGTTCAGCATACGCCTGGACATAATCCGTACTGATTACGGCCGGCCCCTCATGGCCGCTGAGCATTTCTTCGACGTAGGAGAGCTGTTTCTTTCTCCGCGGATGTTTTCTGTTCCAGTCCTCAACAATCATGGCCTGCCGGTGCAACTGGTTTATTCCCAGAACCGACCAGATATCAGCCTGTACGGAATAATCCTTTTGCAGCAGCTCCGCTGCTGCAATGATTTCACGAAAAATAGCACCGCTGCCCATGAGCTGAACCCGCAGATCACCCTCACCGCCACGGCGGAAAAGATACATGCCCTTATCAATATCTTCCTCAACCCCTTCCGGCATATCCGGCTGGGTATAGTTTTCATTGAGCAGGCCGATATAATAAAAAACGTCTTCTCCTTTCTCATACATCCGCTGCAACCCTTTTTTAATCAGAACCGCCACCTCATAGGCGAAAGTCGGATCATAAGCGAGACAATTCGGTACTGCCGAGGCATAGAGCAGACTCTGCCCATCCTGATGCTGCAGCCCTTCGCCATTGAGGGTTGTCCGCCCCGAAGTGGCTCCCATAAGAAAGCCGCGGGTGCCGGCATCGGCCGCAGCCCAGATCTGGTCGCCCACCCGCTGGAAACCAAACATGGAATAGAAAGTGTAGAAAGGAATCATCGGAATACCGTAATTGTTGTGTGCGGTTCCGGCTGCCATCCAGGTGGAAATTGCTCCGGCTTCGGTGATGCCCTCCTCAAAGATCTGCCCTTTCGGATCTTCCCTGTACCAGGCCACCGTTTCCGAATCCTGCGGTTCATAAAGCTGTCCACTGGGGGCGTAGATACCAAGTTGACGAAAAAGGCCCTCCATGCCGAAGGTGCGCGCCTCGTCAGGAATAATGGGGACAATATACCTGCCCACATTTTTATCTTTGACCAGAGCCCCGAGCAGCCGCACAAAGGCCATGGTAGTGGAGAGTTCACGCTCTTTGGAAGATTTAAACAAGGCCGCAAACACCTTTGCATCCGGAGACTCAAGAACAATATCGGAGCTTTGGCGGCAAGGTACAGGGCCACCCATGGCTTTACGGCGCTCTTGAAGAAATTTCTCTTCGGCACTACCTGATTCCGGCTTGATGAAGGGCAGTTTTTCCAGCTCCTCGTCCTGCAGGGGAACATGAAAACGATCCCGAAATGCTTTGAGTGACTCCAGATCCATTTTCTTGACATTGTGGGCAACCATTACCGACTCACCGGAATGTCCCATACCATAGCCTTTTATCGTTTTTACAAGGATTACCGTCGGCTTGCCAGTAGTTCTGGTCGCCGCGCTGAAAGCGGAATAGACCTTCCGCGGGTCGTGCCCGCCACGGCTCAACTGCCATAATTCCTTGTCGCTGATATCTTCAACCAGGGCCTGCAGCTTTGGATCGTCGCCGAAAACCTTCTCCCGCAGATATTCCGGCCCCCTTGCCCTGATAGTCTGATAATCACCATCAACCATGGCACCAAGTTTTCGCAGGAGCAGTCCCTCTTTATCGCGCTGCAGAATTTTATCCCATTCACTGCCCCATATAAGTTTGATGACATTCCAGCCGGCACCGCGAAAACGGCCTTCCAGTTCATCGATAATTTTGCCGTTTCCACGAACAGGACCGTCAAGACGCTGCAGGTTGCAGTTCACCACGAATATAAGGTTATCAAGTTTTTCCCGAGAAGCCACCGTCAGGGCACCCAGGGATTCAGGTTCGTCGGATTCGCCGTCTCCCATAAAGACCCAGACTTTTCTATCCCCGGCCTGCCGCAGACCTCTGCTCTCCATATAGCGCATAAAGCGGGCCTGATAAATTGCGGCCATGGGTCCCAGCCCCATGGAAACCGTGGGAAATTGCCAGAAGTCAGGCATCAGGTAAGGGTGCGGATAGGAAGAAAGGCCTCGTCCATCAACTTCCTGCCGGAAATGATCGAGCTGTTCCTCCTCCAGCCTCCCTTCCACATACGCCCGGGCATAGATTCCAGGCGAGCTGTGACCTTGAAAGTAGATCATATCGGCACCATCGGGAGCCTCCGGTCCGCGAAAGAACCAGTTGAAGCCCACTTCGTACATGGCGGAAACAGAAGTATAGGTAGCAATATGGCCTCCCAGACCTTTGCCGTCCTTATTTGCCCTGGCCACCATGGCCATGGCATTCCAGCGGACAAATGCGGCTACATCTCTCGCCACCCGTGAGTCTTCAGGCATCTTCTCCTCTTTTTCAGGAGGAATGGTGTTGCAGTATGGCGTAAGAATCCCAGGATGAGTCCTCACTCCCCTGGACCATGCCCGGGCAACCAGCTCCTGCAGGAGAAAATCGGCCTTCTCTCCACCCTCATGCTTAATGACGCCGTCAAGCGATTCCAGCCAATCTTCAGTTTCCTGAGGATCGGGGTCTTTATAATACGAACTCATGCGTTACCTCGTATGATGAAAATAGAAACCAGATAGTAGAGTATATAAGGAAAGTTCACTTTACAGTGATACCATTTTTTCCCCCCGGCAGGCAAGGAGGTCGTTGAAAAACTCATGCTGCCCCTGCAGTTCTCCAATAATCTGGATTTCTCCACTGTCAACCTGGTTGTGGAGCAGATGGTACAGTGGAATAACGCAAAACTTTTTTTGCCTTGCTTTTCCACAAGGTGTAAACTGCGGAGCAGACACCGCAACTTTCTGCGGATACTTCTGAAACATCAACCGGCAATGCGGCAGGAAAAATGGCAGAAAAACAATCCATCAACACGAATACAACGGACCGTCTTGGAAAAATAGGCAACCGTCCCTTTTGGGTATTTGCTTTTTCCATCATATTGCGAGCCATCCATCAGGTTGGTGCCGCAGTCTTTCTGGCATCCTATCTTCTTGATACTCTTCCCGCCCCACCTTCGCTGTATGTTTTTGTCGCTCTTGGCACAGGAGTACCTCTCTATTGGGCAGAGTGGATGCGCCACAGGGAAATCTACCGTGAATTCTCCGGCATAAGCATCTTTGCAAAACTTGTTCTTCTGGGGCTGGCATATCACGGTTTTTTCCCTGCTGCAGCAACAGTACTGGCAGCCTTTCTCCTTGCTTCAATTGCTTCACATGCACCGAAACAGTATCGCCACCGTCTTCTTTTTTAGCCCGCACTTTTCTAGAAAAATACGGGTTACGCGGAAATGTAGGGAAGAATTCTTTCCTTGAACTCAGCCGGCATCACAGCAACCTTTCGTTCGCTGTAATCGAAAACCAGAAAAGTGGTGAATCCTCGCAACACCGGTTCAAGCGCAGGTTCTCTTTCTATCTCATACTGCAGTGTGAATTTTTTCCCGTGTATTTGCGAGACGCTGATCCAGACAGACAGCTCTTCATGGAGGAAAACCTCGCGGAGATATCTGACCCCGCTTTCCACCATGATAATTCCCCGCCCATCGCCGATATCTTTCTCGGAAAATCCGAAAGAGTCGAAAAACTGAAGGCGGGCATCCTGAAAGATCAGCAGTGCCTTGTCGTTTCCCAGATGCCCTCCATAGTTAATGTCACCGATCGTTACTCTGTATTTCGCCTGAAACCGTTCTGTCATCATCTACCCTGCAAAAAATGAGTTCCTGCTGCTACATTTAAAAACCCGCGCGAACACAGTATCTGGAAAGCACGAGCAAGAAACATGATATATCTCAAGTATTAAAAAACAGTTTTGCTTTACGTATAGCGCTGAATTATCCGGGTTATCTCTTCGATACGATACGGCTTGGACAGGTAATCATTCATACCCGCCGCCAGACACTGCTGCTGATCTTCCTTCATGGCATATGCGGTAAGAGCAAGAATAGGCGTCGTGATCCCAGCCTGACGGATTTTCTCTGTTGCCTCAAGTCCTCCCATTACCGGCATCTGCACATCCATCAGGATAATGGAGTACTTCTTTTCCCTGACCATTTCCAGAGCTTCAACGCCATTGACAGCAAAAGCAATATCAGATATGCCTATCCCAATCAATATCTGCTCGAGAAGGTGTCTGTTGATCTCCCAGTCCTCCACAATGAGCACACAGATATCCTTCAGATCTGAAAAACTTTCCTCTTCTTTTACCACATCCTCATTGACAGGCAGTGTACACAGCGGCAACGGCAGCACAAACGAAAAGACAGCCCCAGCTCCCGGGCTGCTCTCTACCTCAATGCTGTGCCCTCCCAGCAGACCCACTAGTTTCAAGGATATGCTCAACCCCAGTCCGGTTCCGCCATATTTTCGCGAAAGTGAGGTGTCTCCCTGATGAAAGGCCTCAAAAATTCTGGCTTTCTGGGCAGCATCAATGCCGGGACCTGTATCTTTTACGGTGAACAGCACATTTGCTACTTCTCCGGTACTTCCCTCCATCACGGTCGCCGATAGACGGACATATCCTTGGCGGGTAAATTTCACGGCATTGCCCGTGATATTATTCAGAATCTGCTGCAGTCGAATTTTATCGGTCCTGACATAGGCAGGCAGGTCCGGGGATATGTCAAGATGCAGAGCGACATCGCTGTCCATGGTCATTTCAACCAGCGCGATTACCTCACCGAGCAGGCTGTGAAGATCGACAGGCCCCATGGATACCGCCATTCTGCCGGATTCGATCTTCGAAATATCCAGGATATCGTTCATTATTCCCAGAAGAGATTCACCGGAAGAGTAAATACCCTGGACATTGTTGCGCTGCTCTTCCGTGATATCAGACCGCAGCAGCAACTGGCTCAAACCGAGAATACCGTTCATCGGAGTCCTGATCTCATGGCTCATGTTCGCCAAAAATTCAGTTTTCAGCTTATTGGCTGACTCCGCCTTTTCCTTGGCTTCTTTCAGCTCTTCATGGATACGCAGCAGATCCTGGTTGACCCTGTTTAATTCACGGGTGCGGTCCCTGACCCGCTCCTCCAGATTTTTTTTGGCTTCATGCAGGGCAATTTCCGCCTGACGCCGTTTGGTAATATCACGGATCATACCCTCAAGCCATCTCTTGCCGTCCTTTTCAACAAGTCGGCAATTGGCGGCAATCCAGACCCTGGAGCCATCAAGATGCCGATAGCACAGCTCCATCTGATTGACAAATCCATGGCGGAGAACCTCGGCTAACAGCTTGCTCCGGTCTTCTTTGTTGTAGTACAGCTGGGATCCGATATCCTGGACCTCTGCGGTGATATGTTCCGGAGAGTCATAGCCAAACATTGCCGCATAGGCGGGGTTGACCTCCAGCAGTTTTCCCTCAAAATCATTGATATAGATGCCCTCCGTGGCATTTTCGAAAATTGAGCGGAATTTCTCTTCGGCCCGAGCCAGCTCCTCGGTTTTATGGCGCAGTTCGGAAACATCCCGTATAGCAACAATGGTTTTATCCTTTTTCGGCCCCGACGGCACCAGGCGGATCTCACAGCACATCCGCTCACCGTCGCGACTGCAGTAAAACTCCTGAACAGATATCTCTCTGCCGGCAAACATCTGCTGCAAGGGCTCGGGATCGTCGACCAGGTTGCATTTCCAGATAAATTGTCCGGCAAAGTCTTTTCTTTTTAACCCTTGAAATCTGCCCGTGGCTCCGCCACGCATATCAACTATCCGGCCACTTTCGTCAAGCCAGAGAAAGAGATCGGGAAAGACTTGAAAAACAGCGCGCAGATCATCATTGCGGCGCCGCAGCTCCGCGGTGCTCAGGTCCAAAGAGAGTTGAATTCTTTCAATAGTCTGATCAAACTCATTATATGCCTGCTCGACAAGCTCGAACAACGGTTCGCATCGAGGAACATTCTCACCTTTTTTTTCCAGCCTTTTCAGTTGTCTCTGGAGCAGCCTGTGCATTTCATACCTCTGTCAGTGCCGTAATGGTCATGGTCTGATTATGCAGTATCGCCCGTTGCCCTTCCTGAAAAGGGGCAATTTCGCCGATGGAATAAAACCCGATTATACCCGTAGCAGCGTTAAATCCGTCCCGGACAATTTCAATCTCTTCTTCTGTGAGCTGCTGCAGAACCGCTCTTCTGCCGACACAGCTTATCAGAATGCAGAGAGTCGGACTTTTTCCCAATCCTTTTTTGGTGATCTCAGCTGCTTCAGCTGCTCCGTCAATCAATTCATCCGGCACAGCACGCATCAGCTGAGCATAGCTGCCGACAGGCACATCGCCGGAAAAACTGAGGCTCTTTTCTTTCTCATCCACAGACTTGATCGTTCGCACCACTGCCTCTTCTTCATCGGTGATAATGCTCAAAGGAAACAGCAGGCCTGAACCAGGCAGCTTTTCCGCTTCGCTGCCAAGGTACTGTTTATAAAAATCCAGGACGGATCTGCCGTCAACCTCATACATGGTATTCCCGACAGAAGACGTGATCATCCACTGTGGCCCAAAAGGGCGCCAGCCTCCACAGGAGCCATACCCCACCCGCAGCTTTTCCCCATAAAAGCCGACGGCGGCAATAGCTGATTGCTGCACTGCTCCATTAAAAACAACATACGCTCTGGAAAATCTCATACCGTCACCCGCCAGCCCTCCAGTCAGCGGAATCGTATCGGGAAGCACTGCATTGAGCCCCCGGACGACTTCACTGCCGTTGGTAAGAATACCATCTGCCAGCACAAAAAGATGCCTGAGACCATCCTGGGGAAATTTTGCCGCTAATGCTTTTGCCGCAGCTTCACTGTTTCCATGCTCGTGTATGGAAACGGCATACCCCTGAACCCTTGAGGACGCAAAAGAGATAACGACGGCAACCAGACGGTCATCGGAAACTGTCGTATCTGCAATCTCACCGCCCGTCGTGCATCCCAGCATCAACGCCTCTGGAAAGGCCTGTGACAATTCCTCTATACATGATTGTTCTTCCACAACAACGGTAGCACCGAACACCAGCACGAGAGCAGCACCGGCAAGATCAGCCGAATCCGGCTTCTTCTGCCATCCGTCATCATTTTTCCAGCAATATTGAACAAATTCCATACATTTCTTCCTTGTGGGCGAAAAAACCTCGTCTTTTACGCACAACACACCACCTATCCTCCAGGATAGATGGTCTTCACCGGGTTTTTCCGGTATGCCTTGCTGGGTAGTCCGTGGATGTAAATCCCTTCCAGGTACAATAATTTCCGTGGAAGTTGCTGCACCGTACCTCGAGAAATCAGAAAAGTTGCAGGCATTCCTGCCTGGAGAAGCCCGAGGCCCTCCATATTAAAGAAACGGGCGCCGTTGAGCGATGCACTTTTCAGAGCTTCCACAAGAGAATACCCCGTCTTCATAAATAGCTTCATTTCCTCAACCACTGATTCTCCATGGATAATCCCGCTGCTGCCCGAACTACTGCCCACTGCCGTGACAACTCCCAATTCCCGTCCTCTTTTCATCAGCATGTGCTGCATTGCCAGTGCCTTCTGCAGAAAAACTTTTTTCGCACCGCTTGTCCCTTCCAGTGCAGTTTTAACCTTGAGCATGGAAGGAATCCAGACGACCCCTGCTGCCGCCATCTGTTGAAGGTTTTTTTCCCCCATATAATAGCCCTGCTCTATGGCGCCACAGCCCTGTCGCAATGCTTCAGCGACACAGGCTTCTCCATTGGCAACCACCACTGTATCTGCGCGCAAACCATTACGCTCAGAGAGGCCAGCACTTCTATCGAGACAAGGTGAAAAAAGCTCTTCAACCTGAGAAGCGTCGGCAATATCCACCGAACTGACGATCCTGCTGAAATCAAAGGATCCTTCTTCCGCTGTTTCAGAAGAACCGCACGTCCTGACGGCGACGGTATTATCCGATACACCTTCAAGACAGCTCCTGACGGTTTTCCCGTCATTAACGTCTACGACCCCAAGCACACCATGGGATTGGCAGAAATGGATATGCCGCGCAACAAGCGCGCATTCCTTTTCCCGGCTGCTCTGCTTTGCAGAGTGCCTCTCCTTGATATCTGTTGTCCCAGAGATGGCCAGAGAAAGACTGCAGTCCACCAGAGGGGGCAGCAGCGTGCAATGACGTAAATCTTCAATCTCGTCGGAACCTCTGCTTTCTATATGGTCGCCCTGCACAATGTCTGCTATTACACCATCCTCAACCACCAGGCAGGTATTTTTCCGTATAGCACCGCCGCTGCCGTCAATGAGATAGCCGGCTAGAATATATTTTGTTATTGCCATTTTCTGTTTCCACCACTACTTTTGATTATATTTGCATCGGATATATAGTATCAGGATACCCCCTTCAACATCAACAAAGAAAACTAACATTGGGACTCCCCCGAAAGGAAGTGAATATGGTACAGCAAAAGCCCTTCAATGAACAGGTTGATGAACTAAAAGAAATGATAGGCAGCCTGCAGGACGACTCTACCCCTGAAATACGAGAACAGACTGCAGTTCGCCTTGAGAGACTCAACTATTCTCCTGCCGTCATCACTCCCATACAGAGCTTTTTACGAATAACCAAGCAGGGCGTTCTTGATGAAATAGACAGAATTGTTTCCATGCCGGAGCAGGAAGCCTGCGCCCTGGCTCCCGGTGATACCAGGAAATGTGAAGATCTCAGACTGCAGTTTATGAAAGTCATCCTGTTCTACTACGAAAAACTTATCCTTCTAAGAAAAGGGGATTCCGAGGAATGGGATGAGATAGATGAACTCTACGTTCATGATTAACATCGACACCTCTACTTCTCCACCGCCGGAAATTGCAGGTTGTTCCGGCGGTCCTGCCGCTCTGCAGATTCTCTGCTAAATCTTTCTTACCAATTTGACGGCGCACCCTGTTTTATACTACCATGAGAAGAGAAAGAAAAGCTCTTCCATGACAGAATGCCATGCCATGCGAAAGGAGGTCCAAACAGAGTACGATAATAATTTCCCCATCGGATTTCATCGCGGCACTATCGCGATATCAAAGCTTCGCCAGATCTAATCTTCTGAAAAGAGGAATGATTCGGCAAGCAGAGGCACGCAGAGCTGTGAAACCAGGAAATCTCAACAAAGGAGGAGATTATGGCAGTCAAAGTCCTGATTAAAAGAACCTTCAAGAACGTCGCCACCAAGGATATATCAGCCATGTTGATCCAGGCACGCAGTAACGCCATGAAACAGGAAGGATATATCACATCGGAAACCCTGACACATGCTAAAGATCCCCATACTGTGCTGGTGATTGCCATGTGGCGCAACATCAGTGACTGGCATAACTATCGCGACAGTGCGGTTCGTCAGGAAAACGAAAGAAAATATGCCGAAATACTGCAGGGAGAGACGGAATACGAAGAATACCACATGGGCCTGGCCCAATAGGACAAACACCTCGTCTGCCATATTCCTCCCCGGAAACGGAGGAATATGGCAGAATACACTGCCGCGGTCTGCACAGGGCAGTCGTATCCCAGCCGGCACACACCTCCACTCTGGAAGACCTCCTTTCTCTCCATTTGCCTCACCATTTTCAATTCTCATTCCT
>JAZBNU010000067.1:0-12605 GCA_036350815.1 Desulfopila sp. | reverse complement strand
GCCTTCATAACGACTGCCGTCTTTATACATTCGCACACCCTGACCGGACGGTTGACCATTGCGAAAATCTCCCTCGTACCAGGTGCCGTCCTGATAGGTCAGCCTGCCCTGACCATGAATGATGGAATTGCGGAAATCTCCCTGATATTCGCGCCCGTCAGGGTAATAGAACACTCCCTTGCCGTTATAACGCCCATAGGAAAACTCTCCGACATATCTGGTACCGTCGTTAAACTCCAGCGTACCCTCACCATGGATAACGTTATCTTTAAACTGCCCTTCGTATCGTTTGCCATCCGCTCCGACAAGTATGCCATACCCATCCATATGACCATCTTTCATATCGCCTTCGTAAACGGACCCATCGGGATAACTCAGCGTGCCTTTTCCGTGAATTATACCGTTTTTAAACTCTCCGCTATATTTCCTGCCGTCCTCATGAAGAATCGTGCCCGTGCCATTGCGGCAGTCACCTTCAAGACATTGAGACGCATAAGCTGTTGCGGAAAGTCCGAAACCGAGCAGCAGTGCCAGATAAAGATGTTTTTTCATAGCCGGTAAATCTCCACATTGACAAAATTTTACCATCAGGAAGAAGATACTATAAAGAACCGTAGGCGTTTTTTACCTCTTCGCCAATTATCTTTATTCCCTTCCTGACCTGTTCTTCTTCCTGGGAATAATTCACCCGGATACATTCTTTTTTATGTCCCCAGTCATCACCTTCAAGCCCCGGGAAAAAATGATGCCCGCTGATGACGAGGACGCCCCGGTTTTTCAATCGCGCATAAAGCTCTTCCGACGAAATAGGCAGGTCTTCAAACCAGAGCCACAAAAAAATGGCTCCTTCGGGTTTATGAATCCTGTAGGGTGTCCCCTCCAGTTCTTCCGCAAAAAGCCGAACAGCAGTTTCTGCTTTTTTCTTATAAAAAGGACGGATAACAGTATTGCTCAATGCAAGAATCTCTCTGCTTTCCACGAGCTTCTGTACCAGAAAGGCACCAAACCCGGCTGGAGCCAGTGCCATTATGGCATTCATGCCGGCCAGAACCCTTATGGTCTGTTCCGCGGCAATGACAATACCGGTGCGCACCGCTGGCAGGCCAAGTTTTGAGAGAGACAGGCAGAGAATGATATTCTCATTCCACAACGGCGTTGCCTCGGAGAAGATAATTCCTGGAAAAGGCCCGCCATAAGCACTGTCAATAATCAGCGGAACTCCTGCTGCCCGTGCAAGTCTATCAAGTCTCTCCACCTCCTGG
Source organism: Desulfopila sp. (assembly GCA_036350815.1). Taxonomy (GTDB): domain Bacteria; phylum Desulfobacterota; class Desulfobulbia; order Desulfobulbales; family Desulfocapsaceae; genus Desulfopila_A. The sequence goes on along the minus strand of JAZBNU010000067.1, from coordinate 11,343 downwards.
TCCGTGACGACATTACCGGTGGGATTAGTGGGACGCGAAACACAGATTGCGCCAGTTTCTTCAGCGATGCTTATCTCATTAAAATCAACCCTGTATTTGAAGAGATGTTCATCCAGTCGTTCTATCTTTGGCCGGGTGGCGACAAAAAAATCATGGCTCAGACCTATATCGGCATACCCTATATATTCGGGGGTCAAAGGCAGGCGGATCTTTTTACATCCTCCACTGTCATATTCTCCCGCAAACATGTTGAGGATGAGGAAAAAGCCCGACTGTGACCCGTTTGTCAGACAGATATTCTCCGGGCCCACTGACCAGCCGTATTGATTACGAAGCAGCTTTGCCAGTGCGGCAAGGAAATCTGCCTCACCCTGCGGAGCGCAATACAGACCGAGAAGTCTTTTGCACAATGCCTCATCATTGCTGATCTCCTGCAGACGCTGCTGCATTCTCTTTTGAAACTCAGGGATCTGGCCGGGATTACCTCCTCCCATCATTATACACTCGCCTTCTCCCCCCGCAAGAGCATCTCCCATATCCTTCATTAATGAGAGGATGCCTGCTTCCTGAGCAAATTTATTTCCAAATTTTGAATATATCATTTTTTCGTATTTCTAATGTATTTTCAGCAAGCAAGAGAAAAACCGTTTCAGACAGCCTCGTTCTGGTGTTTATGCCGATTCCAAGCTGCAGAGATTCTTCTTTCTGGTCAGCAGAGCCAGAAAATAAATAACAACAAGGGAGAAAAGCACACGTCCCAGAAGAACACCTCCCCAATGCCCGCCAAGTGCAATCATCAACAACGTGTCTTCCACCAGGGCATGACTCAGTCCCATGAGAGCAAGGGAAAAAAAGACCTCCCGCCGTGTCATGGAACCGCTGTTGGTCTCCCTGATGATCAAAGCACCACCGTAGCTGATACCCATAACCATGCCTACGACCGTTACCGGAGCCGCTCTTCTGCTCATGCCGAAAAGGGGAAGAACAGGTTCCAGCATCTTTTCAAAAAGCCCAAGAATACCTGTAACTCGGAGAATTTTCATGATTATTATTATGCAGAATATCACAAAGATAATCAGGAGAAAATTCTCAAGCTGTCCCAGAGCCCAACTCCAGAGACTCTCGGCTTTTTTTTCTGCTTTAAAAAGCATAGTGGCCGGCTCCTGCCAGAACTGAAAAACTGAACTCAGTTGATGGAGAATAAAGCCGTAGACAAATGCTCCAAGCAGGCGCAGCAAGGCAATAGGAGTAAACGGGGCACCTGCTTTTTTCGTAATGGTCAACTCCAGCGGCAGAGAATGGGCCACCAGCATAACTGAGCAGATAACCGTTACCTGAGCGACAGAAAGACCAAGGTCCGGCGCCAGCGTAGCAAAAACAACCATCGCTGCATAAAGGTTAGTGAACAGTGCCGTCGCCCAGACCAGTCCCATGGAACCCGGCAAGCCTATGATGCCCATGACCGGCTCGAGGAGGCTGCTCAAAACCGTTATCATGCCAAGCTCTTCAAGAATTTTGGTTATGATAACGACAGGGATTGTGATTTTGAGCAGCTCCCAGCTGGTATGGGCGGTATCTTTGAGCAGCTCCTTGAAAAACGGTGCAATCTTTGCCGTCATCATCGTATTCAATGCCACCGTGCCTCTCCCTATGACTGTGCCTTTTTCGGAGTATAGAGTTTGCAGTGCTCACCGGAGGAGGAAAAAACCACTCTGGCCGGAAGCTGTCGTGACTTGAAGCGCATCCCGCGACAACCATAGGGACGCGCTCTATCATGAGTAACGTAAAAAAAGAAGCATCTATAACAATTCGGCATTTTTTGCATCATATAAATACCCGGATCATGGCGGCCGAGTCAGCCATCACTGTCTGCCTGTTTCACCTGGATACCATGGCCGACAGTTCGGTTGTAAAAATGGCGGTCCTGGAAAAATGATTTAAAAAGAGAGACGAGCCGCAATATTTCACGTGCTTGCTGAGTTCATAATCGAGGCATCAAGGGTGCAGCTGTAATACTCTACCGCAAACCCTTGATAACGAAGAGTATGGGCTCAGCAGGCACGCCCGAAGAGTGAAAAACAGGTTAGCATGCCGGCAGCTTTTCTACGTACAAACTGTACCCAGCACAAACCAAAGAGTATCTGCATTAATTATTTGATTTTCCGTTATTAACATGACAGTAAATTGCTTTTTCATGAAATATTCGGGCTGGAGGAAAACAACATCGAGTGCGGCTATCTTCAATACAGCAATGATACTTCATTTGAGTTCCACTGAAGCAGCTATTGCTTCATTGCAGCTCCTTGTACTTTTTGGGATAGTCAAACATCAGCAGTGCGGCACATCCGGGAGCAGCATCTGTCCATCTCTGTACATTGCACTGGAGAGCAGCTATGCCCGTGGTGGGAATATTTCCGAGACTCTCTCCACTTAACATTTCCGCTAGGTCGGTGATGGCATAATTATGCCCTACCAGAAAGACCCTGGTGAAACCATCATCAATTTCCCGGAGAATACCGAGAAGATCTTCCGCTGAAGCATGATAAATAGCCTCATGAAAAGATATTTCTTTGTGATCATAGCCGACTGCCTTTGCCATAAACTCGGCCGTCTTCTTTGCCCGTGCGGCAGGGCTCGCGAGAATCAGCTCCGGCTGAGCACCACTTTCAGCAAGTTTACGTGCCATAAAGGGTCCATCTCTTTTGCCCCGTTTGTTGAGCTTGCGTTCAAAATCGGAAACGGAAAGATCACTCCAGCTGGACTTGGCGTGCCTGATCAGATACAGCTTTTTCATCGCAGTTTTCCCCTCTTTTCAATCTCTTTCAGAAGTCTCTCGTAGGCAAGAGCAGCTCTTGAGTTCTGTTGCGTGGCACCAACCGGTTTTCTGTTGACTCCCATCTTTTCGATCTCGGCCAGAAAAGGGATAATGGTTTTCATGAAAATCGCGTATTTGCGGTACTGCGAAATTACATCGAGATGCATGGATTTACGCTGTTCCGCCATGGAGAAAAAGGCATGTACCTTTTCTTTGTTTACACCGGTTTTTTTACACAGTTTGAGGAGCTGCTGCAGGGCCAGAACCGACAAGGTCGTTGGAATAACCGGAGTTACAACCATATCGGCTGAAGAGATGATATTTTCCGACAGAAGAGTCAGGTTGGGAGGACAGTCAAGAAATACCAGATCATAGTCGTCCTCAAGTGAACCCAACACCTTACGCAATATCGGATTCTTCTTTTCCTTTTCTTTATCAAGGAGCAGATCAATATTTCGGTGGGAAAAATGGGCAGGCAGCAGGTCGAGGTCGTCAAAATCAGTCTCCCGAATAAATTCCTGCAGGTTGCCATGCAGAAGCTGCTTGCTGTTGAATTTCTTTTTGGGACGAATCCTGAAATAATATGAGGAGGCGCCCTGAGGATCAAGATCGCACAGCAGAGAGGCGTATCCTTTCCTGGCCGCGGTAAAAGCCAGGTTTACCGAAGTGGCGGTTTTTCCTACGCCTCCTTTGCTGCAGTATACTGCGATAATCTTCATGTCTGTTCCGTTAAAAAAGTGAAAGCGATATCATTCCCCCAGCAGAGAGTCAAATTTTTCCCTGTTTTCCGAGGAAGCGAATCCAGCAAAAGTGCTTTCAAACTGAGCGCGAACATTCTTGTGCTCCTCAGCCAGGTGGGTCACAAGCCCTCCCAGAGCGGCTGCTATTTCCACCGCTCGTCTGCTTCTGCTTTTAATGGAGGTGCGATACTTCTCCAGCATCTCGAGCTGCACGGAAATATCGTTAAAATCTCCGAGGTTATTCTGAAGCTTTTTGAGTTGCTTGTGAAAATGTTGAATCTCTTTTTCGTCAAAAAACGAAGCAAAAAACTCCAGCAGATAGCGCAGCTTTTTCCCTTGGATACGCAGGCGGTGCAGATCCTCATCGGGGCTGTGCTCCCCCAGTTTCCCTCCTTTTTTCAAAATCTGTCGGTACCGTTTTCCGATTATACGGCGCGCTATGGGAAAACAATCCTCCCTGGCCGGTTCCCAGTCACATATGCCTTTCTCGTCCTCTAAAAAAATCCTCCAGGATTCAATAAAGTCCCTATAACGCTGCGAAGCCAGCCCTTGCCGCAACATGGTCAGGTCTTTCTCTCTTTTCTTTTCAAGATCCTGAAAAAATGCATCCAATCCTCCATGAAGCTGCTCCGGCAGCATTGATGCATAGTCGTCTTTCTCCAATAGATAAACATCCAAATCTCGAACAGGACCCGTCAAGGTTCCGAGCCACTTGAACTCATCCAGAAACCGCTGGATTTTCTCCTCCGGCAGATAGTTTTTCAGCTGCGACAACAGAGAGCGGGTTCTTCGCATGGCGACACGAAAGTCATGGAGAAACTCAGAATCAATATCGTCAAGCACCCCGGAAACATTTTTCTCCATCATCTCAAGGAGGTAGAGGCAGATGGAACTGACTGCCTGCCCTGCACGTATTTCCCTGGGCTGGGTCAGGTCATACTTTGAAGAGTAGTCCAGAACTTCTCTGCCAACCGCGGTAAGATAGCGCTTTAGATCAGACTGATCATACGGTGCCTCTATCAGACCGGCTTTTTCAAGGTCTGCCGCAACTCTGGCAAACGCTTTTTCATACCCCTTCATGGCCCAGAGACGAACGAAAGGAGAGAGCAGCGCTTCCTTGCCGTTGCCTTCCGCCATTGCCTCATCAATCTGCAGACGAGCTACGGTCTTCCTGTCTTTGTTGCGAATATCGATACTGCTTCTGGTAATCTTTGCAGCAACTATCTCACAAAGAGCGCGTATACCGGCAACGGAATGGAGGACGGTTCGCAGCTCACTTTCGGGCAGGTCGTTGTGAAGATAGCTTTTCCTCGCCGTAACCCCTCCGCTCGTCATTCGACTCTTATCCGGCAGACCGAGGTAAAGTTGTCCTCCTCTCCTCTTCAAGTGATACCCCGAAGAATACAGACTCCAGTCAAAAGTATCATAATAGTATTCATATAACCGTTGTTTTCGCCTGTCAGCCAGGAGATAGGACTGTCCTGCATTCTCCAGGGCCGCATCAACCCCTGCCTCGTCCACAGCAGAAAATTCTTTGCAGCAGTTTTTTTTCAAATCGTTTCCTCAAGATCTGTAATCAGCATTAATCCGCACATAATCAACAGAAAAATCGCAGGTATACACCTCTTCACAGGCACTTCCTTCCTTCAGGTCCACGGTTACGCAGATATCTCTTTTTTTCAGTATCGTATCAGCCCGGGCCTCAGCTTCCTTCCCCAGAGCCAGACCACCCTTAACAATCATAATATCGTCAAAAAGAATATCCACTCTCTGTGGATTAAATTTTACTCCAGACCGGCCCATGGCGGCAAATATTCTTCCCCAATTAGCATCTTCCCCAAAAAATGCTGTTTTCACCAGGTTAGAATTCGCTATAGTGCGGCCAATCTGCAACGCCTCTTCTTTTTCCTTTGCACCAGTGACTCTGATGGTGATAGTTTTCGTGGCGCCCTCGCCATCGGCAACTATCATCAGGGCCAACTCTTTGAGTATACTCGCCAGGGACTCTGCAAAAAGAAGATATTCATCACTGCTTCTGTCTTCAATCCAGGGGTTGGCTGCTTTTCCGTTGGCCATTATCAATACCATATCGTTGGTACTGGTATCGCCATCCACCGTGATGCGGTTGAAGCTCTCAGCTACACCGCTTTGCAGCGCACTGTTCAACTCGACAAACCCGATCTGAGCGTCGGTCAGGACAAAGCCCAGCATCGTCGCCATATCCGGCATGATCATTCCCGATCCCTTGGCCATTGCCATAAAGCTGACCTTTTTCCCGCCGATATCCACGGTCCGGTACACAGTTTTTTTCACTGTGTCTGTGGTCATGATTGCTTCGGCGACATCTTCGAAGTTATCGGGTCCTAACCCCTCAATCAATCGTGGGATTGCCTCCTTAAAGACAGCCATATTCAACTGCTCTCCGATCACGCCTGTTGAAGACAACTGCACCATTTCTTCTTTTATATTAAGAGCCTGGGCTACCATCCTGCCGGTTTCAATACAGGTGTCCATTCCCTGTTTTCCGGTACAGGCATTAGCGCAACCGCTGTTTACCAGTATGGCCTGAGCACGTCCCTGCTTCAATCTCTCCATATCAAGAACGAGAGGTGCAGCAATTACCTGATTGGTTGTAAAAACACCGGCGGTAACAACAGGCTCGTCGGAAAAGATTAAACCCAGATCCAGCCTGTCGGGATATTTTATCCCAGCGGCAACTGCCGCGGTTGAAAAACCTTCTATTCTCATAATGTTACCAAACTATAAAGGAGACAAACGAGAGGGAAGCCATACAGCTTCCTCCACTATTCTTCCAGATCATCAATATCACGGACCAGCTTACCACCTTTTTCCATCCATTTTCCAGTTATAATTACCAAAAAGAGAGAATATCACTCCTCTCTTCTTCTTCCTCCCCGCCTGGCAAAATTGCACAGGACATTAAAGTGACGGTATCTGAACATACTGAAATACTTTGCCATAATTCGTTAAAAAGACTATTCTGACGTAAAAAGGCAGACAAACAGACTCTTTTTCTTTTCGAAAAAAGTCATACATACGTGGAGTGTCAAAGCATAGTCTGCGCAACTCTTCTAGAAACTGAAGACACATCATCCGTGGAGACCCCAATTTTTTATGGTTTCAACAATTCTTTATATTGCTGACATAACCATTCGAATCACTCTCTCGACCCGTGCAGTTTTCACTAAACGTCCCTATGGCGTCACCATAGCCTGGCTCATCGTCATTCTGCTGCTGCCGTTTATTGGTGGAATAATATATCTGCTTTTTGGCGAAAACCGGATCTCGGAAAAACGCGCCCTGCGAGCCAGAACCTCCCTGCAGCATTATCAGGAATGGCTTCGCTCACTTGCCGGACGCGCCCCGGTAGACTGGAATCTGGTCTCTCCCGTCTGCCGTCCTTTAAACAGACAGGCAACCAGACTCATCGGCATTCCTGCCATGAATCACAATAACCTCGAGCTAATCACCTCTCCTGAGGAAATCATGCGCGCCATCCTCGTTGACATACAAAACGCAAAAACCACCTGTCATCTTCAATTCTATATCTGGCAAGACGGAGGAATAGTCGAACAAATCGTCAACGCTCTCATCGACGCGGCCGGACGCGGAGTCAACTGCAGAATTTTAGTGGATTCCATCGGCAGCAGAGATTTCCTGCGTGGAAAAAATGTTATTCGTCTTCGGGAATCAGGTGTCAAGGTATTGGAATCATTGCCTGCTGGGTTATTCAAAGCTTTTTTTGCCCGTATAGACATTCGTAACCACCGCAAAATGGTCATCATCGACGGCAAAATCGCCTACACCGGCAGTCAAAACATGGTTGATCCCATGTTTTTCAAACAGGATGCCGGCGTAGGCCAGTGGATAGACATGATGGTGCGCATTCAGGGGCCGGTGGTGGAAAGCATGGCCGGTACGTTTATTAACGACTGGTTTCTGGAAACAGAATCCGACAAGATCAAAATGAGGTCGCTGCAGCAGGACATCGAACATATCCGCACCATTGCAGATATATACCCCGGAGAGAAAGCAGGCAATATTCCCGTTCAGCTGGTCCCCTCAGGCCCTGCCCTGGTACCTGATGCCATTCACAAGCTCCTCCTCACCACGGTGTATTCAGCCCAGCACGAACTCATATTAACAACACCCTATTTCGTTCCTGACGATCCGCTCCTCACCGCCTTTAAATCAGCCGCCGAACGAGGCGTGGATGTTCGCCTTATCCTTCCCTGGAAAAATAATTCCAAACTGGTCCAGTTTGCCAGTCAATCCCATTTCGAAGACCTTATGAAAGCCGGGGTCAATATCTTTCTCTTTACCGGCGGACTCCTGCATTCCAAGACCATTACTGTAGACGGCAATTTTTCCCTTTTCGGCTCAGTCAATCTTGACATGCGCAGCTTCTGGCTCAACTTCGAGGTATCTCTTTTTATATACAGTACTGATTTTACTTCAATAATAAGGGACAAACAAAAACAGTACGAACAGCAGTCCCGCCACCTCCATCCAAGCGACATATCGAAACGACCTTTGATTGTGAAGTTCAAGGAGAACGTCGCCCTGCTCATCGGCCCCCTGCTTTAACATGAACATACTCCTCATTGCAGACATCCATGCGAATTTTCCTGCACTGCAGGCTGTGGAAAAACACTTCACCCCCTGGGACTTTGACCTTGTCATCAACTGCGGTGATTCCATTGTCTATGGCCCGTTCCCCAATGAAACTCTCGCCTGGCTAAAGGCAAGATCTGTGCTCTCCATTCTCGGCAACACCGACAAAAAAGTACTCAAACTGCTCCATGGAAAACAGCTTGCCAAACCGTCAGATCCACTCAAGAGGATCATGTACACCTGGACAGCCGAACAGCTCCTTCCTCAATGGAAAGAGTGTCTGGAGATCCTGCCAAAGAAAAAAACAGAACTGCTGCGCGTGCTGCCGCAGTCCACAGCAGAACAGGAAAGACTCTACAAGATAGGCATATACCACGGCAGTCCGGCAAAAAACCACGAATTTCTCTTCAATGCAACGCCGGACGCCAGGTTTCTCCAACTGGCCGAAGAGAGCGGAATGGACATCATCGTCTGTGGCCACTCCCACGATCCTTTTCACAAAGAATTTAATGGCCAACATTTCATAAATCCCGGAAGCTTGGGACGGATGTTCGATGGCAATCCACAATTATCCTGTGCCACTCTTCATCTGGATGTTGAACATGTTCTGGTGCGCCACCATCGCCTCAATTACGACATAGAAAAAACCGTGGCAGCACTGCAGCAGGCCTCACTGCCCCAGATATACTGCGAAATGTACCGGCAGGGACGAAAAACCAATTGACGGCGGGATATGGTAAGAAAAATCAGCAGAAACTGAATGAATAATTGCAATTCCCCTTCATTTCCTGATACTATCAGCATAACTGTCTGATCTTCTATATTTTTCACCATTTTTTAAACGATACACACATGAAAAACCCTTTTGACAACCTCCAGGCAGAGGAGCAACCCAGAGGAACCACGGCGATAATTCGCCAGCTCCTGCAGAAATTCGACAAGGAACTGCGGCAGGAATCTCCCAATAAAAACGTTGCCAAAATTGCCAAAATCCTTGGAAGAGACGACAAGGAAGAAATTGTTCGCGCCGCCCTGCTCAAATATTATAATGCCGAAGAGCTAAAACCCTATCAGGCCGAGTTGATCAAAATGCAGGCTCACCTGGAAAAAACCGGCAAAAAGATGATCATACTGTTCGACGGCAGAGATGCTTCCGGGAAAGGCGGCACCATTCGTCGCGTAACCCGTTATATGAACGAGAAACGTTACAGAGTGTGTGCTCTGGGGAAACCCAGCGAAGTACAGAAGACAGAACTGCATATGAAACGATATATCGAACAGTTTCCTCATGCCGGTGAAATTGTTTTGTTTGACCGAAGCTGGTACAACCGCGCCATGGTGGAGCCTATCATGGGATTCTGCACCGAAGAGCAGTATCGTCGTTTTTTGAAAAAAGTGGTCCCCTACGAAGAAAATTTCATCCTGGACGGCGGCCGGACCATTCTCCTCAAGCTCTATTTCTCCGTCTCCAAAGAAGAACAGGCCAAACGGTTTGAGCGACGCTTCAATGACCCGCTGCGCCAGTGGAAACTGAGCGAAGTCGACCTTCAGGCCCAGGAGCTCTGGGATGAATTCACCGAAAAGAAACGGGTGCTGCTCCAGAAAACCCACACCAACAACTCAAAATGGTGGGTCATCCGCTCGGACGACAAACATCTTGCCCGAAAAGAAACCATGAAACTTATTCTCAGTTCGGTACGGTATGTCGGCAGAAGCAGATCGTTGAAGTTCACTCCCGACCCCAAAATCGTCATACGAGGCGACATTGAACTGAAGGACATGAAGCTCGAACAGAAGAAATTTGGTGCGGCACTGCGTTGAAAACATAGGGCAATCACTCTCCACCTCAACCAGGGATACAAGCAAATGAGTGCAAAGAAAAAAGCGAAGAAGAAAGAACAATCCGCCCCTCTCGATGATGTCAGGCTCCTTGAAGGTACGGCCTATAAAAATATCGAACGTGAGGAGGGCAACAAAAAAACAGCCATCTGGGTGAAAGAGTGGCATCTTGCCTATGAAATTGAACTGAAAAAACTACAGATAGAGCTGATGAAGCTGCAGACCCATATGAAACAGTCAGGCGAGAGGGTACTTGCTCTGTTCGAGGGCCGCGATGCCGCCGGTAAAGGGGGCACCATAAAAAGACTGATCGAACACCTCAACCCTCGCTACGCCCGTGTTGTTGCCCTCACCAAACCGAACGAAACAGAAGTCACCCAGTGGTATTTCCAGCGCTATATTCCCTATCTGCCGGCAGCTGGTGAAATCGTTCTTTTCGATCGCAGCTGGTATAATCGCGCCATGGTCGAACCGGTGATGGGATTCTGTACCGATGAGCAAAACAAACGCTTTTTAAAAGATGTCCCGATGCTGGAGGAACTACTGGTTAAAGATGGTATCAAACTTTTCAAATTCTATTTTTCCGTTTCAAAAGAAGAACAGAAAAAACGTTTCGAAGCAAGGAAAACAGATCCCTTAAAACACTACAAGCTCTCACCGGTAGACAATCTGGCACAGAAATACTGGGACCAGTATTCCATCCGCAAATTCCAGATGCTTTCCGAAACCAATCGCACCATCGCCCCATGGACCATCGTCCGATCCGACAATAAAAAATTCGCCAGGCTCAACTGTATGAAATACCTGCTCAGCAACATGCAGTATGCCGACAAACTTCCAGCCAAAGAGCTCGAACCAGATCCAAATATTATCGTCTCCGGAATTGATGAGTTGCGCCATATGGAAGAAAACCTGATGAAACCCGCCAACCTTTTCGGGTAAGTCAGTGGGTAGACCTTCATTTCAGCCACCCAGCCTGCATCCTGGAAAGACTCTTCTGCACAGGTTCGCAGGTTGGCGCTAAGCGCAGCGCAGGTCAACACCTATACTTCTCAAGCACGAAAACCACGGCGATAACCATAGACCCTCACCGCATCCAAACACCATTGTTGGGCTTACGTTACACTCCACCCCAACCTACGTCCTCGCCATCCCCCATCTACCTGCTGCAAAAAGATTTCGTCTTTTCCTCCAATCCAGCACCCTGGCAAGAACCATCAATCTACACCGAATTGCAGGTTGGCGCTAAGCGCAGCGCAGCCCAACACCACACCCCAAACGCAAAGAGGGATCCGGCAATTGCCGCAATCCCTC
>JAZBNU010000066.1:0-2856 GCA_036350815.1 Desulfopila sp. | reverse complement strand
CGTCGAACAGGAGTGGCGACTCTCCCCCAATCTTGAGGTACGTACCCTTTGCAAGAAAGATTCCCTTGAATTTGAATCCGTGGTCAGAATGGAAATAGCTCATCACCAGCCGGTACTGACAATAAGCGTTACCGGCACTGGACCCGCGCGAAGCTCACTGATAGTGGCACTGCGTCCCTACAATCCAGAGGGAATTCAATTTATTGAAACGGTGAGCAAAACGGCAGATGCAAACGCATGGCTGGTGAACGGTACGACTCCCGTCAACTTCAGCAACTCTCCCACTAAAATGGTTTTCTCCAACTACCAGGATGGCGACGTGGTCCATAAACTTGATTCCGAGGCAAATATAGCGGAAATAGCATGCGATGTCGGCATGGCCACCGCCGCTGCACTCTTCCCGCTTCCCTCGACAAACAGTCACATCGTCGAAGTAACCGTGCCGTTGGCCAAAGAGTTTACCGACCTCAAACCGGCAACGGCAAAACAGGCAGCTCTCAAGCCTGCAATTGATTCCTGGAGGGACGCCCTGGCACCAACAGCCCATCTGCGTGTGCCTGATACAAGGTTTCAATTCCTCTATGATGCGGCTGTTCGCAGCCTTGTCTTGCTTTCCGCTGACGACATTGTACCGGGACCATATACCTATCGTCGTTTCTGGTATCGCGATGCCTGTCTTATGCTGAATGCATTGTTAGCCGCAGGGCTTACGGAGCGTGCATTTACCATCCTCGACAGTTTCCCGGGACGGCAAAAATTTTCCGGCTATTTTCAGTCTCAGGAAGGAGAGTGGGATTCCAACGGCCAGGTACTCTGGATCATGGACCGCTACCAGCAGATGACAAACCACCAATTTAAAAGGAGTTGGATCGATTCCGTGACCAAGGGGGCTGACTGGATTATCCGAAAACGCACTGCCAAAAAACCTATTACGCCGCATTCCGGTCTTCTTCCCCCAGGTTTTAGCGCTGAACATCTGGGTCCCAACGATTACTATTACTGGGATGACTTCTGGGCACTTGCCGGTTTACGCAGTGCAGCAAGACTGGCAGGGCTCTTTGTTTCGGACAGGCTGCGCAAGAAATATGAAGAAGAAGCTCGCGATCTGGAAAAATATATTTTTGCCAGTATCGCCCTCATCGCCGCTCATCGTTCCAAAGGTGGAATTCCGGCATCACCATATCGACGCATGGATGCCGGGGCAATTGGTTCCATGGTTGCCGATTACCCTCTGCAGATAATCGGCCCCGAAGATGAGCGCATCAGCAACACCGCCGAGTTCCTCATGGAAAACTGCTTTCACCAGGGTGCTTTTTTCCAGGACATGATTCATTCAGGAATGAACATATATCTTACCCTCGATATTGCTCAGACCTTGTTGCGTAACAGAGATATCCGCTATCGGCAGCTCATCGACACCGTTGCTGGCCTGGCCAGTTCCACAGGGCAATGGCCGGAGGCAATCCATCCTCTCACCCACGGAGGCTGCATGGGAGATGGTCAGCATGGCTGGGCTGCAGCGGAGTGGCTGATGATGGTCAGAAATCTTTTTGTTCGTGAAGAAGGCGACGGCGTCATCCTCGGCTCTGGAATATTTCCACAGTGGCTTGTTGAGGAAACACCACTGCACTTCGGGCCTACCCAGACACTTTTCGGCACCATGGAAGTTCAACTAAAAAAGACAGACAAAGAAGTAATCCTTGATCTCAATTCAGATTATACAGTTGCCGCCGCCCCGCCGGCAACAATTATTGTCGACGTCCCCGGCTACCGAAAAATAACCACAGAAACCATAGAGAGACAACACTTCATTCTCGAGGAGCGATAAGCCATGAATATCTGCATGTTCACCAATACCTACCTCCCCCATGTCGGAGGCGTGGCGCGTTCGGTACATTTCTTTGCTGAAGATTTACGCAAAATGGGCAACAAGGTATTGATCATCGCCCCGACTTTTTCTGCGGAAAACGTTGCAAAGGCTAATGAACATGATGTTTTGCGAGTCCCCGCGATCCAGAATTTTAACGGCAGTGATTTCTCGGTCCGTATCCCCATTCCTTTTTTTATTGACGAAAAAATTGATGAATTCAAACCGGACATAATCCACAGCCATCATCCCTTTCTTTTGGGAGATGCCGCCATAAGAGCGGCGTACCGCCGCAACCTTCCTCTGGTCTTTACCCATCACACGCTCTATGAGCAATACACCCATTATGTCTCTGCAGACTCGGAAATCATGGCCCAGCTCGCTATCAATCTGTCCACCGAATATGCCAATCTCTGCACCAGGGTTGTTGCTCCCAGTGAGAGCATTGCCTCGCTGATTAGCGAAAGAGGAGTAACCGTAGCGGTTGAGGTGATCCCCACGGGTGTCGATGTTGCTCACTTTCAAAATGGTGACGGAGAGAAATTTCGCCAGGCGCACAAAATCCCTAAAGATGCGGTTGTACTCGGTCACCTGGGCAGGCTGGCACCGGAAAAAAATCTCGAATATCTCAGCCATGCCGCAATTCAGGCAATCTCAAAAAAACCGGAGAATCTCTATTTCCTGGTAGTGGGTTCGGGTCCCAGCGCCTCAGAGATAGAAGAGAGATTCGGCCGGGCGGGACTGCAGAACAAATTGATCATGGCCGGCGAAAAGAGCGGCAACGATCTGGCAGATGCCTACAACGCCATGAACCTTTTCCTTTTCTCCTCGCAGTCGGAAACTCAGGGTATGGTGCTGGTGGAAGCCATGTCGGCATCTCTTCCCGTCATTGCTCTTGATGCACCCGGTGCTCGTGAGGTGGTAAGTGACCGGAAAAACGGCAGGCTTCTGCCGGCAGATACTTCAGCCGAAAACTTCGCCCACTCCAT
>JAZBNU010000065.1:0-7319 GCA_036350815.1 Desulfopila sp. | reverse complement strand
TCAATATCTTCATCTTCTGCAATGATTGACTGTACTTTCTCAACGGAGCTGGTATTCGGCAGGGTGAAAATGACAGTGTCAGCTTTGTCAGATCTGGTTCGAACAGCAGTGATCGATTGGTCCGAGAGGCTGTCTTTGAGGTTATTGGCAGCCAGCTCAAGTGTGTTTTCCGCTGCTTTTTTCAAGTTGACCTTTAAAACGAGATGCATGCCACCTTGAAGATCAAGGCCGAGGCGTAAACCTTCCGGAGCCATATAACTTTTCCACCAATCTGGAGCCTCTTTATAAAAAGATGGAACTATGGTGGTGATGGAACCGATTATCAGGAAGATGAGCAGGCCAAGTTTGAGTTTGAGAGAAGTATTCATGTATGCCTCGGTATATGTTGGATTGCGTGAAACGCGTAAAATATTGTCTGGATGATTTCCTGAGTAACGGAGCTGTTCTGCCGGAAATCAGCATGGCGATTATAACGCAATGCATGAATCTTGCAAGTTTTGCCCACTATTTACACCAAAAAAGAGGAGAAGAGTATTTATGACGGGGCATCCAGGTTGGTGTTGATGGCAACTGCCATACAGGCCGCTCCAAAACCGTTATCTATATTGACCACAGCAAGTCCCGGGGCACAGGTGTTGAGCATCCCTAAAAGGGCTGTGAAGCCCCCTAGATGAGCGCCATAGCCAACAGAGGTAGGGACTCCGATAACAGGGGCGCTTACCAGACCGCTTACAACGCTGGGAAGTGCGCCCTCCATACCGGCAGCGACAATAATTACAGAGGCTGTAGAAAGAAGAGGCTGGTTGACCAGGAGACGATGAAGTCCCGCTACTCCGACGTCATAAAGTCGTTCAACAGGATGCCCAAGGCATTCGGCAGTGACGGCTGCCTCCTCTGCCACAGGTATATCTGATGTGCCGGCACAGACAGTCAGGATGCTGCCGCGGCAGGAGGTGGTCTCAGTTGACCGCGGCGAGCTGCTGAGAATGGAAGCCTTGGGATGATATTGCAGCCTCGGCAGCTGTTCTTGAATCAGCTTTGCTTTTTCCGCATCAATCCGGGTAACGATAAGAACGTCTTCTTTCTGGAGCAGTGCTGTGCAGATAGTCACAATCTGTTCGATACTTTTTGATGCACCATATACAACCTCAGGGATTCCTGTTCGTAACGTACGTTGATGGTCGAGGCAGGCGTCTTTGACATATTCAGCCGGTTGAGTCTGGATTTTCTGCAAAGCTTCATTTATGGAGCATTGGCCGGATTTAACGCGGTTCAGTATTTCCAATAGTGTTATCATAATCTGTCTCGTGTTTTATGGTGAGGAAAGTAGAAATGCAATGTAACATATATAGATATTGAACAGCTAGAGAGAAACGCCATTATTTGAAAAGCAGTCAGAGCAGTTTGCCGGGCTGTCTGTTGCAAATCACTTCAAAAGAGATCTTTTTTGGTGGCATCGATTCTGTTTCGTGAGGTTGGAATGGTGGGTGGCTGTATTGCTTTAAATGGGGTATATATGCTTTTTTGTGTTGGCCTGTAGACTATCTCCTGTGTTCATAAGTATGGACTGTGGCGCCCTTTTAGTCGGAAAGAACTGCCGTAAGGCTGCTTTGAAAAGGAATTAACGACATGTATGCACGTATTTATATTTTACGATTTCCAAAGGATACCAGCGATAAGCCATTCATTTACAACCTTGTAAAAAAATATGATGTAGAGTCAAATATTTTGAAAGCCGATATCTTTCCCCACAGGGAAGGTATGATGGTATTGGAACTCAGAGGTATTAAAGAAAATGTAAAAGAAGGTCTCGAGTATCTCAAGAGTTTCGGCGTCAGGGTGGAAAGGCTGGCTGCCGGAATAAGCCGCGATGAGAAGAGATGCTTTCAATGTGGTTTATGTACCGGAGTGTGTCCTTCCAGCGCGCTCTTTGTCAGAAGATCTGATATGGCGATTTTGTTTGATCCTGAAAAATGCACCGGCTGTGGTGTCTGTGTAACTATATGCCCTGTTCGGGCCATGGATGTCTGTCTCGGGGAAGAGCACTATCCGGTTAAATCATGAAAAAGAGAAGAAACAGTATCTTCTTCATGATTCGCCCAGGAATTGCTTAAAGATATGTTCAAATGTGATTCAGGCTAGTTGCTGCTTTCAAGGTCGTTGAGCAATTCTCTTGCCTGGGTCGTGATTCTTGTCTGAGGATACATGGCAAGCAGATACTGCAGGCGAACAGTAGCCTGCTCTGGCTGCTTTATTCGAATATAAAATTTCGCTACGTTGAATTCATGGTTTGCCAGAAACTCAAGAGATGAGGTGATTTTTTTCTGTGCATCCAGAGAATACGGCGATTGCGGATATGCTTTGAGGAGCAGCTGAAACCTTTCTATTGCTTTCTGAGCGTTGGATGTATCCCTGTCAACCGTACCAATGCGCTTGTAGTGGCACATTGCTTTTTGATACATCACATAAGGAATTGCCTCGTTTGTGGGGTGCATTTCCTCAAATCTCTCATAATATACATATGCTTCTGCATATCTCTCCATGTAATAGCTGCAATCAGCGATTTTGAGTTCAGCGAGTAAAGCCTGAGGGGTGAACCGATGGCTTTCCAGAATTTTATTAAAATATTCCAGAGCGACAAAATACTTTCCTCTATTGAACTCTTCCATACCCTTCTGGGCCAGAGTTTGCGGAGGTATGCTCAGGTTCATGTCTTCCGGTGTGGTGGCTTCAAAAAAGTTGCCAGCTGCGGAACATCCTCCAAGCAACAGCATGAGCATCACGAAAATGATGCTCATCTGCTTGCGTTTCGGTAGAGATTGAAGTGTATTCTTCATAAAAGTTTGGTTCTTTCTTTTCCGACTAAACGGCCTTGTTGATAAGGTCTACCAGTTGTGATTTTCCTACAGCACCTGTGATTTGGTCGACAACCTCGCCTTTCTTGAACATTATCAGTGTCGGGATTGCTCTGATTCCAAATTTTCCTGGAGTAACCGGATTGTCGTCTACATTCATTTTGGCAATATTTACCTTTCCCTCAAACTCCTCGGCAAGGTCCTCCACCACTGGCCCAATGGCTTTGCAAGGACCACACCAGGGGGCCCAGAAATCTACGAGTGTCGGTTGGTCTGAGGCGATAACTGAATCGAAATCCGCGTCACTTATCTGTTTGACTTTATCACTTGCCATAATGTTCTCCTTGCATATTTTGTTGGAAAGTATTTTTTACTCGGCGATGAACAAAAAAGTATGTGTCCCTCATAAGCTCTCAGTAGTTTACCTGCTGCCCTTTTTCGTGACAAGCAAAAACAGAGTGTGATTGTAAAAGGCCGGAGTTCTCTTTGTCGCTTCTGTTGCTTCCTTCATCAGGAACTTTTTTAAAAGCCGCGGGGCTCTTTTCATCAAATTACGGAGCTGTATGTATCGTAAACTCCCAGCAAAGACTTCCGAAGTACAGCTTTTTCTCGTGTCACAAAAAAAAAGAGAATCGACTTGACACTGTAAACGTGAAAAATGGAGTGTCAATAGTTGAATTACTCATAATGGAATCATCAGGAACTTGTTTGACACTCATTCATGCTCCATGCTATAGTTCAAAATTTTAGACATGAGACCTCAAACAGGTTCGAGTGTCCTGCGCTCGAGTGTAACATTATGGAATAATGAGGAGAATTTATGAAAACAGTCAAGTCCAGCCAATTGTTCAGAGAGGCGCAGACATATATTCCTGGTGGAGTGAACAGTCCGGTCAGAGCGTGTCGATCCGTCGGCTGCGATCCTCTCTTCATAGAGAAGGCTGATGGAGCGGTGGTATATGACGCCGATGGGAATGGTTACACCGATTATGTCTGCTCCTGGGGGCCGATGATTATGGGCCATGCTCATCCTGATATAGTTGCGGCAGTGCGGCAAAGTGCCGCAAACGGCACGAGTTTCGGAGCACCGACCTCAACAGAGGTAGAGCTTGCTCGGATGGTGGTTGAGGCTGTACCCTCGCTGGAGAAAGTACGTTTTGTCAATTCCGGGACTGAAGCAACCATGAGCGCTGTTCGTCTTGCCAGGGGGTATACCGGCAGGAAAACTGTGATAAAGTTCGACGGCTGTTATCATGGACACGCCGATTCATTTCTTGTCAAGGCAGGTTCCGGTGTTCTTACTCTCGGTATTCCCGGCAGTCCCGGTGTCCCCGATGACATAGTAAGAAATACGGTTTCAATTCCTTATAACAACAAAGAGATTCTGGAAAAAACTCTTCTGGATGAAGATCTTGATATCGCCTGTGTTATCGTTGAGCCGGTTGCCGGCAATATGGGATGCATACTGCCTGAACCGGATTTTCTTTCCACACTTCGAAAACTGACCGCAGAACGCGGTATCGTTCTGATTTTTGATGAAGTTATTACTGGGTTTCGTCTTTCATACGGAGGAGCACAGCAGTACTATGACGTGCATCCCGATTTAACCTGCCTTGGTAAGATTATCGGTGGTGGTCTTCCGGTAGGGGCGTATGGCGGCAAGGCAGAAATAATGAATAATATTGCTCCTGAAGGACCGGTATATCAGGCCGGCACCCTCTCGGGCAATCCTCTGGCCATGTCTGCCGGAATAGCCGCTTTGAAAATTCTCCAGAAAAACAATTTTTATCAGGAACTTAACGAAAAAAGTGCCGAGGTTGCTGGGCGATTACGGGAGGTCGCTGCACGTGTCGGCATAGATGTACAACTCAATAATGCCGGCTCTCTCATGACGGCTTTTTTTACAGGTACACCGGTAACGGATTTTGACTCGGCTATGCAAGCGGATACCGATCTCTATGCCCGTCATTTTCGTCAAATGCTGTCGCAGGGAATTTATCTGGCACCATCACAGTTTGAAGTTGCTTTTATTTCAGCAGCTCATACCGCCAAAGACTTGGACAATCTGATAAAAATGACTGAATGGTCATTCAAAAAATTGATGGAAAGTTAAAAAATCCGTTGACTTTGGGAGGTAGGCATGCTACCAAACCGTGATAATAAAAGATTTGCCGGTACGGGTGTTGAGGAGGTGTGATGTCCAGTATTAAAAACGAGATGGTCCACCTGCTTGCCAACTATGGCCATGTTGGTTTTACCTTTGTCGCCTGTATTTTTATTGGTCTTGGTGGTGGTATAGTGTTGGATCAGAAGGTCTTTGACGGAAGAACGGCACCATGGTTCACCTTTATTGGCCTGGCTTTTGGTATAGCAGCTGGTTTCAAGACGCTGTTCGGTGTCCTCTGGCGTACCAAGAATGAAAATGGTGGGAAAGAGGATTGACGACAGCGTGGTAGATGAAACTATTTCCCTGAAGAAAATTCAGGTTGCAGGCTGGGTGTATCTTCTGATACTTACGGTTGGATCATGGATGATAGTGTCGTGGTCTTTTGCCTGGGCAGTGTTGGCAGGAGGGATTATCTCCATTGTCAGTTTCATGATGTCGCATCGTGATGTTGGTGGTTTTATCGAAACCCTTGCCGCAACTCGAAATGTCGAGAACGATAACGACACGAAAAAGGTTAAAAAGAGTAAAACCGGTTTTATCCTAAAATTTTGGTTCCGAATCGGTGTCATTGGTGTCGTTTTGTTTTTGCTTATAAGAAGCGGTGAAACGAATGTCTTTGGCCTGATTTTGGGTTTGTCAACGGTGGTGTTTACAATCACTTTCATGGCTGTGAGTGTGGCTAGACGCTATTTTTTCAGTGGGAGGAGGTAAAGAGGGGTTATGGAACATCCGATTCTATTCATTTCAATTATTCTGGAAAAACTAGGTTTGCCTGTACCGCATGGCTTTGTCGGCCATACATTCCTGGAGCAACTGTGTGCGCCTTACATGACCTATACATGGCTGGTTATGGCATTTCTTTTTATTGTTTCCAAACTCACTTTAGGGAATCTGGAAATGATCCCTGGTGGTGGGCAGAATTTCTGGGAAATTGTAATTGGTGGCATGGATGATTTTTTTGCCGACAATATGGGCCGGGAAATGACAGACAAGCTCTTTCCCATGATTGCAACTTTTGCTTTGTATATAGCGGTTGCCAACCTGATTGGTCTTATTCCCGGCTTTATGTCACCGACCTCAAGTATCAATACTACCCTCGCACTGACTATCATCGTCTGGATCACTCATCATATTATCGGTTTTCGCGCACACGGTCTGAATTATTACAAACATTTCATTGGACCGATGTGGTGGTTGATTCCGCTGATGCTTCCAATTGAACTTATCAGTAACTTTGCACGGCTGCTTTCGCTGTCTATCCGTCTTTTTGGTAATATCATGGCGAAAGAGACGCTCCTTGGGATTTTGTTCATGCTTGCAGGCGCATTTTTTGCCCCATTGCCGATTATGATACTCGGTGTTTTAGTATCCCTTGTTCAGGCAATGGTTTTTGTTCTTCTTACAGTCGTCTACATCGCCCAGGCTCAGGAGCATGCCCATTAACAGTATACAAAGAGCACTTCCCCGCAATGCTGGAGAGAGAGCTCTGTTTTTTGAAGTTTCCTATGAGGAAGAAGGCCTAAAATACTAATTCAAAGGAGTAGAACAATGGAAGGTAATTTACAGTTAGCGTTGATTTGTGTAGGTGCGGCTCTTTCTATCGGACTGGCCGGTCTTGGAGCGGGTATTGGAATTGGTTCCGTAGGACAGGGCGCCACCATGGGTCTTGCACGTAATCCTGAAGTACAGCCGAAATTAATGGTCTTCATGATCCTGGGCATGGCTCTTGCTGAGTCCATCGCCATTTACGGGCTTGTTATTTCTCTTATCCTTCTCTACGCAAATCCACTGCTGTAGCAGATATTGTCAGAGAAAAGATCAGTTTTTGATCGAAAAGGCCGCAGAGTTTTCTGCGGCCTTTTTGCGTTCATTTCAGGAAAAACGAACAGTATACCAATGTGACCATGCTGCCCATTGAAGATGATAGTATTATTCATCCTGTAAAGAGTAAAAAGGACAAGGAACTGCCGCCTGTTGGAATTTTTTTTGTTACCCCGGGGGAGGCATCCACAGCAGTTGCCGATGTATTGCAGGATGGCGGTGAACGAAGGTTTCTGCACAACTCCAATCTTGCCGTGAGCCGGGACGGAGGGAGGTTTGTTGCTGGACCGGCTTTAGGTGCGCCGGCAGCGGCATTGGTCATGGAAAAACTGATTGTTCTTGGTGCTCAGCGTATTATCCTCATGGGGTGGTGTGGTGCTGTTGACCCGTCCTGTTCTATTGGTGATATTATAGTCCCCGACAGGGCGGTTGTCGGTGAGGGAACATCTAAGTATTATGGTAATTATGAGACGGTT
>JAZBNU010000064.1:0-2470 GCA_036350815.1 Desulfopila sp. | reverse complement strand
CAGGAAGATATAAGGAATGATTTGACCCAGATTCTCTCCCGCTACCAAGATGCTGATGCCATCGAAACTTTTAATGATATCATAAAACAGGAAACTGCGTTTCAAGCCGCATTGAATATCACTGCCAAGGTTTCTGATATTACCATCCTCGACTATCTCTAGCCTGCATCTTTCATGAAAAATCCGAACTTCAGATTCGGGATTCTCTCAGATTTTCAAGGCTCTTTTTCATACCACAGTAAAAACCTTGACTTCTTTTTTGCGAGAATATAATATGATCACTGATAAGTTGTTGGAGTTTTTACGTATTCATCCCAACAATTCGCCGGGATGAATGTCATAATACTGTCCATACAATCTTCAGGCTGGAAGTATTCCAGTTTTCAAGGAGAAAGGATCATGCTGGTTTTAACCAGAAAAGCCGGTGACGGGATCATCATCGGAGATAACATCACCGTCAAAATAATCGAGATTAAAGGCGGTGGTATACGTATCGGCATAGATGCACCCAGAGATTGCAAGATTTATCGCCAGGAAGTGTATGACCGAATTTCGCAGGAAAACCGTGAAGCCCTGCAATGGCAGCTCGATGATCTTGACTCCGTTATCCCCCAACCCCAGAGAGATAAAAAAGAGCGATGAAAAAGATACTCACCAGATTCGGAGAAATAGAATATGACCCGGCCAACCTCCTCCATTTTCCTGCTGGTCTGGTCGGCCTCCCCAATCTCAGGGATTTTGTGGTCATGCCCAACCGCAAAGAAGGACCCCTGTTCTGGATCCAGAGTGTCGATGATCCCGACATTGCTTTTGTCTTGACCGATCCGACAAACTTTTTCCTGGAATATCGGGTTATCCCCGAAGAAAGCGAGAAGAACCTGCTCCAGATCGAAAAGGCGGAAGACTGTTATGTCCTTACAGTGGTGACTGTACCGCCAGACCAGAAAATTACCTTGAACCTGGCTGCCCCCATACTCTTCTCCCCCACAACCAACCGGGCTATCCAGGTTATTCTTGAAAACACTGAATATAAGACAAAGACCCCGCTGCCCAACGTATAAATGGGATATTGAGGGGGCATGGCGCTGTTGCAGAGGTCAACGGCAAGTAAAGGTGACACTCTTATTGGACAGAAACTATAGAAGATATGAGAAAATTTCAGGGTATGGAACTGGAACTTCAGGAACTTCTGTTGACAATGCGCCCCTGAGAAGAGGAACCGCTTTTATACCCGCTTATCGCGCGTCTCCCCCGACTGACAGTATGAATTTCTCCGGCTAGAATTGCTTTGACACTTGCCGCTTTAGGCACGGTCTGCTCAATAAGCGACAGTATGTCTGCCTGGAGCTGCACTTTCTCCTCAATCTTTTCCTTTAACCGTTCTGCTTCGCCTGATATCCCCAAATGTTTTGCTATTTCCAGATCAATCTTACGGGCATCACCGCTCAGCTGGTTAAAACGGTCAAGCAGAAGAGAAATATGCCCAACCGAATGTCCGTCCAACTGGCTTTTCATCTCTCTCAGCACTTCTCTCATTTGCGAATACTGCTTTAGAGATTCTTCCAGCAATGCATCAATGGTTGTTCTTTCAGTGACCGGCATACTCTGACTACCTGTAGTAAGTGTTATTTTGAGAATACACTACCGGGAAATTGAAAAGGAAGTATAGCTCTCCTGGGGACTCGGGTGAGGAACATTCGCGACAGCCTGCGCCGTTCCGCTCATCTCTTTTTTGTTGATCTCCACTGCTTCGCCCCAGGTCTGCCGCAAATCCGTTAAAAGTCTCAGCACAACTTCAAGCTTTTCACTGTCATTTTTAAGATTGGCTTCGGTCATCTGCCGTACCATATAGTCATAGAGGGCATCAAGATCTTCAGCTATCTTTCCGCCTATTTCACGGTCGAGGCTGTTGGAGAACTCAACCACAATGGCCATTGCCTTGGAGATGCCATGGCGTCGTGCGTTGGCATCACCATTTTCGATTCCGTTTATGGCCTGTTTGGTAAAGCGAATGGCTCCATCATAGAGCATCAGAAGAATCTGTTCCGGTGAAGCGGTTTTAATCTGATTCTGCTGATAGGTATTTAAGTTGCGATTATACATTAATTATCCCTCCGACTGAGGTTTGTGAGCATATCCATCTGTTGCGCCAGATACGAACTCTGGGAGTTGAGACTACTGACAAGCAGTTCCATGGAATTGAACTGGGCCCGTATCCGCTCTTCTATTTTTGCCATGAGCGGTTCTTTCTGGGCGATCTGATTGTCAAGACGTTTTATGGCGCTTTCGTATCTGTCACGCTTTCCTGCATACATACCCTGAGTTGCTGAAGTGGTTTCGAGCAAAAAGGAATTGAACTTTTTCATGACGCCATCAACTCCATCCTCACCGGAGAGAAGCTTGACAACATCTTCA
The DNA here is from genome assembly GCA_036350815.1 of Desulfopila sp. Taxonomy (GTDB): domain Bacteria; phylum Desulfobacterota; class Desulfobulbia; order Desulfobulbales; family Desulfocapsaceae; genus Desulfopila_A. The sequence continues at coordinate 55 of JAZBNU010000064.1, read as the reverse complement.
AAACTGTTTTCCAGGGCACTGTCCAGTTTGCCTTCGTTAAAAAGAAGAGTTCCAT
>JAZBNU010000063.1:0-2354 GCA_036350815.1 Desulfopila sp. | reverse complement strand
TGCTGTTGAAGGTTATTGAGCAAGGTGAGATATTTGGAGCGGAGACATTCTTTGATGCATCTGTTTGGACCGTAAGCGCGTCAGCATTGCGTCGTTCCGAAATTTCCTGTTTGCCTTTGAGCACTACTGTAGATTGGCATGGAGAATATCCTGCGCTTGAATCGAAACTTCAGAGCCTGGCAGAGAGGTATGGTCAGATACAAGACAGTCTGGAGGAATTGAAAAAAAGCAGAAGAGAACACAAACGATACCAGGTTGAAGGAACCGTTACGGTGACTGTTCAGGAAGAAGATCGCAGCAGTGAAGGGCTGCAGATGAAAGGCGAGATGGCTGATGTTTCAGCAGGAGGAGCATCGTATCATGTAAGAATCTCCAGTAAGAAGAACGCCAGGGTTTTGTTGGGCCGTGAGGTTCTTGTGCAGATCCCTTGCCGTAGTGCTCGAAATAAGCAGCTCAGCGTTAAGGGAATATTGATGACAGTTCGTTCATTGTATTCCATGACCAATGATTATTCAGCACATATCAGATTTAAAAATATCCTTAACAATGAGGAACTACAAGGTATAATTGAAGCAGGTCAAGCCGGCAGATGATAATATGTCGACAGAGCTGAGCCTGTCGTCTATTGTTGCGTTCTTTACCTTTCCATTTTTTAACAGCACTGATTTGAGTGTTCCGGCAACGAGCCTATCCTGAAAATGCCTTTTTTGAGCGATATATTACAGCTGGATGCTGTTTCCGACATGATGCTTTTTTCTCTGGCAGGAGAGATGCTTTATGGAAAGAGGGGTGTTTCTTCTACTTCGGGACAGAGTTGTTCACAGCTGTGGAAAAACATTGTTGCATCACTGGAATCACCCCAGACAGCCGAATTTGTCTACAATACCGGGCGTTGTCTGCTCTTTCGAACCAGCATCGGTTGTTTGATTCTCTTTGTTACGGACGAGAGCAAGATAGAGAAGATCAAGTCCATGTGCGGATCTTTTCAGTTGAAAGTGGAGGAACCTGCTGGTCGCAAACGTACTCTTCTTCAACTGCTTGCCGAGACTGATGATACCTTCAAGCCGCAAATTCTCCACCAGTTGTCCTCCCATGCTGATCAGGATGTGGCACACCACCTCCTTTCTCTTTTAGAACACTATACTGAATTTAAGGAAGAGGTGAGAGAGAGTGTGCTCCTGCTGATCTGTAGAATATTGGGAGATTGTTCGGTTCATCAGGCTATACCAGCTTTGCAGAGGTTCATCCGCCGCTATGAAGGTGCGGAAAAACCAGCAGGCCAGGCTGTTGTAAAGGCAGCTCGCGTGTCGATCAAGCAGCTCCAATTTGATGAACAGGCTGGTGATGATCGTGATTCCCAGAAAGCAGACTTTCCTGACCGTATAGTTGAGGCATCCCAGGAGAAGATCTTGCCGCGGCGCCGCACCGAGAAAGAAGCGTTAGACCGCATTGAAAGAGGATTTTCCCGAAAACAGCAGACGGAGGAAAATGAAAAAATGGAGCCTTCTCCTGAAGCTCCACAGGCTATTCGTTCCCAGCAGGGCTCTTCAGCAGAGGAGCAGCGAATACGCCACCTTCTCAAGGAAGGAAAAAAACAGGAGGCTGCCGGGATTATCATGCGATATATTGAGGCTGCTGCGCGACAGAGAATGTTTGATAAAGCAGAGAAGCTTCGAGACAAGCTCATTGAAATAGACTCAATGATGCTGACTGAAATTATTCGTGCAGCGGAGATAATTGAAGAAGCCAAAGCAACCTCAATCAATAAAGACCATCTGGCGGTTTGGCACATCTTGGTGGAACTGCTCACCCAGGAGGAATTTTCCGCGCTTTATCATGCAATGACTTTGAGACAATACAAAAATGGAGAAATAATCGTACAACGGGGAACATTTCTTGCTCAGCTTCTTTTTGTAAACAGCGGCCAGGTTCAGGTGACCGCCCATGTCAATGGCAGAGACGTTTTCCTGAAGAATGTAGAAGCCGGCGAGGTGGTGGGCGGCAGCACTTTTTTTGAAGCATCTGTCTGGACAGTCGATGCGCGCAGCATGGGGGCTGAAATCCTTATTCTGCCACGACGAAAACTTGAGCAGCTCAGAGATAACTATCCAGCCTTGGAGTCGAAACTGATAGACTTTTCGGCTATGTTTGCATCACCTGATCTGCTCTTCAGTAAAACCAAAAAAAGTAGAAGGCAATTTGAACGCAAACCCATTGAGGGCAGAGCTGCGATTCAGCTGCTTGGGAAAGACGGGAAGGAAACAGGTGTACGGTTTAAAGGCGAGCTTTTTGATATATCACGCGGCGGGGTTTCATTTTTCATGCGCGTTTCCAAAAAGAAGAACGCTGATATG
>JAZBNU010000062.1:0-6360 GCA_036350815.1 Desulfopila sp. | reverse complement strand
ATCACCTCCGTCAGTTGTCCAAAAACAGAGAGAACCATAGGGTCGCATCTTAATTATTAATTATTGACAGCATCTTTCATAATTAATAATTAAGATGCGACCCTATATTCTTCCTCAAAGGCTTGAAGAGGCCATTGTTGCTAAACCAGGAACAGGTCACAATCAGGCTAGAAGACTGGTGAATTTCCACGGCAACTCTGCCGAGCATCGCAACAGCCTGGATATGCTTACTCTGAAAGTCAGAAAACAATAATTCAAAAAGTTCAACGCCTATCTAACGGTGGCACCAGGCGTAGGTATATGTTATATTTCCCAGGCTTCATATATTGGGATTAATTATAACTTGAGGGGAAAAATGAAAAAGAAATTACTTATTTTACTTGGCTTATTATTATCGGGAACAAATGCTCTCGGTCTTGAGTGTGAGACAAAAACATTTGATCTTGGTGGAGCACAAAATTACATTTATTCAGATGGTAGAACCTGGAATTTCACTGTTAGCAAAGATATTAATGTAACCCAAGTCCAGACAGTGTCAAGAATTGCCGGCCCCAACGGCAACAATCTGACAATTCAAGCTTTGATTAACGGATCTGAGATAGCACGTTGGAATCAGAGCGTAATAACTGCATACATAAACTATTCTCTTAGTCAGGCAGTTACGACGAGTGTGAATTCTGGTGATATTTTAACGTATAAGATTTCAGGAGGATCATTAAGCACACCAGGGGGAGCTATCACTGGTGAAAATAGCATCAGCCTCTGCTATGAACCACCATGCCAAAATCCCACTATCAATTCATTTACAGCCTCCTCTAACTCAATTAGGCCAGGTGAGTCTGCAACTCTACAATGGTCAATAGCTGATGCAACCTCTGCGAGTATTGATCAAGGTATCGGTCCAGTTGCTGCTGATAATGGCTCTACAAGTATAACCCCTGCATCCTCAACAGCATATACTTTAACAGCATCAAATAGCTGCGGTTCAGTTACTTCTAAAGCTACTGTCAGCGTAGTCGACCCAGATAAATCAAAAGTGCTTCAGGGTGCTCTACAGCTTTTATTGTACAAGCCACCAGTTCAGTCCACCACTTTAGGCCTACAGTGTTCAGACTCATGTGGAGGGAGCGTCTGCCTATCATCCTCATCAACATGTACTGATACCGACCTAACTCTAGGATGCGTAGGTACAGCGACTGGAATGTTTTGTTCTAATAGCTGCACAACAGACTCAGATTGCGCAAATCCAAACACTGCAATGAGATGCTTAACAACATGCAGTGGTGGATCAATGTATGTCAATAAATGTTGGGCAGAAAGTGATTACACTTTTCTGATGAATGTTGTATGTGATTAAATCCGCCACTTATAAGGGCAATCTTTGCGTTAGATTGCCCTTATCCTATTAGCATAGGGTTTCCTACAATTAGCTTGAAAAGGTTTCCTGCTGTAAATTAAAAGTTATACTACTCACGCCACCTAACACCAACGGTAGACTGTAGAATCGCATCTTAATTATTCTTTAAGCATGGCAATAGAACTTATCACCTGCAGAAAGCATTCGCGGCACTTTCAAGGCCTAGTGTACTTATGTCATTACACAAATCGTTACAGGTGGTCACGGAAGAATGGAAAGCACACTCTGTAGCACACTCGTATTCGGTCCAGATGCAATTACCACCAATAAAAGAACATCCAAAAAAGTGGCCGCAATAGGAACCGGTGGTGTCAAAGATTTCTACCCCACCCCGCACATTAGATGATACCAGATCACCATCGCCAAAAAGAGTACCACCACTATAGTAGCCCGATGCGACATTTTGCTGATCGGATTGACAATCCAGGGAGAATGTTCCCCTGTTGGGCATGCTTCCCGTAAGGGTTCCCTCTACCAGGCCGTTGGAAAAGGTCGTTCCCTGCAATACCTCCTCAGCCACAGCGGTTCCCGATGCTTCTACTACTAATCCCGAAACACCAAAAATAGAGACCCCTGATTTAATATTGCCACCAATCAGATCTGTGTCTCCAGTTACAACGCCGGTACCATCATGGTAACCCTCAGGAATATACTGAATATTGGCAGTGGGATTGATAGTTACTGATCCACGGTAATTCATAGTACCCGTAAGGTTCGTATGCTGTGCATTCGAGAATGTTCTGCCTGTAAGCACCTGGTCTTGCGTAGCATTTCCGGTTGCTGAGTGTCCTAGCGGCACGACAATAACCTTGTCGGCGGCCAGACCTGTTGAAGCGATAAGGATTGCTAATACAGCGATTGATACTGCCAGAGATCGTAGAAATATGTAGGTGTTAATCATGTCATCTCCATTAAAGAGTTAAGAGTTTCTTTTAGTCATATAAAAATGAACAGCAAGTGTCAAATTTTTCCATAAGTATTTTAATATTCGGGAGTTTTGCTTGGCCTCGTTTGTTCACTCGTTACTTTTATTGCGAGTAGAAAGAAAGCAACAGAAGCAAGGGAGAGGGGTCGCATCTTAATTATTAATTATTGCCATCATCTTTTAATTCTAATAAAGTGGACGCAAATGTGAATCATTTCCCAATTAAGAATAATTTCAGAGACCAAGCTACTGTATGGCAAGACCACTAAGAATAGAATACCCAGGTGCTTTTTATCACGTGATGCACCGAGGAAACGAAGGCAAGGATATCTTTAAAAGCAATAGCGATCGGGAAAAATTTTTAGAGTATGTCGGCAAGGCGGTAGAACGCTATGACATCAAGATACATTCATATTGCCTGATGACAAATCACTACCACTTGTTAATTGAAACCCCGCAGCCGAACCTCAGCCAGGCAATCAAATGGATCAACGTCAGCTACGTTGTGTATTTTAACAGAAAGCGAAGGCGCTCCGGTCATTTGTTTCAAGGGCGGTTTAAAGCGGTGGTGATTGACGCCGACGAATATTTAAAGCACTTATCTCGATATATACATCTCAATCCCATACGAGCTGGGATGGTTGATCATTGCAAGGATTATCGATGGAGCAGCTACCCTGTTTTCGGCGGATATGTAAAGGCTTGTGAATGGTTGGAAACAGACTGGCTGCTATCGCTTTTCGATAAGAGCCGGAAAATGGCCATGGAAAGATATCGAGAATTCGTTGAAGCAGTGCAAAGTGAAACACTTGAGAATCCGTCCAAGGATATTGTGAGTGGGGTTATTCTGGGAAGTTCTGAGTTTATCAATTGGATAAAATCTAATTTTTTATCCAAGGACCTTGACTATACGGAAAAACCACAGCTACGAAGTCTTAAGCCAGGTTTGACCTTTGATGATTTACTACCCGTAATATGTGACGAATATGCTTGTACACGTCAGATAATCTTGCAGAAAGGGAAAAAGGGAAATATAGCGCGAGATGTAGCGATTTATCTTTGCAGGGAAATGACAGGGGAAAGCGGTGTTGCCTTAGGCCGCCGCTTTGGAATATCCGGAGCTGGCGTGAGTGTCAGGCACGGATTTATCACAGAGAAAATCAAAAAAGATCGTAAATTGCTCAGGCAAGTTAATAGGATCAAAAGGGCAATAATTAATAATTAAGATGCGACCCCCTTTTCGACCCCCTTTTCATTCCGACCCCCTTTTCATTCTTTCTTTTCTCATTATTGAAATTACGATCTGAAGAGTAAGCCACCGCCATATGCGAGAAACCTTGTAGATAACAAAGATATCCGACGGTAAAAGAAAATGGTCTGGACTTAACGCTTTCGTTTATATAGAATATTCTAACTATACCTAACGCTCAGTAGGCACTTGCAGAGCTGGTAAAAGGATTCTTGATGTGACAATAGTTTTTTTTACAGCTTTCGAATAACGAAACTATTAGTAACCAATCAAAAAAAGGAGAATTCAATGTTTTCCAGATTCAATCTCAAGACCAAACTTCTCGCCGCATTTTTTCTGGTTGGTATTATTCCTTTTTCAATTATGGCTGTTGTCGCCCTGACGAAATCCAGCTCCGCTCTTTCAAATCAGGCTTTTGACCAAATGCAAAGCCTACGAGATGTCAAGAAAGGCCAGGTCGAAAATTATCTCCTGTTTATTAAAAATCAAGTTACAACCTTCTCTGAAAACAAGATGATCGTTCAAGCTATGGATGATTTTTCTCAAGCATATGATCTCTTTCTTCAAGAAAATACTATTAGCCCTCAAGATATTGAAAGTCTAAGAACAAAACTCTCAAATTATTACAGTAACGATTTCAGCAATGCCTATCGTGAGGCAAACAATGGCCAGTCACCTGCCGTTGAACCTATTTATAAACAAATAAACGATACTGCAGTAGCCTTGCAATATCACTATATCAAGGCCAACAGCAATCCTTTAGGATCGAAGGATGCCCTCAATGCAGCAAACGATACATCGCAATACAGCGAATTTCACAAATCCTATCACCCTATAATCCGAAATTACCTCCAGAAATTCGGTTATTACGATATTTTTCTCATTCACCCGAAAACAGGGAATATTATATATTCTGTCTTTAAAGAGTTAGACTATGCTACGTCACTTATAAACGGCCCATATGCACAGACAAATTTTGCTCAGGCGTTTAAAAAAGCCAATTCTGCAACTACGGTCGACGCAGTTGTTTTTGAGGATTTCAAGCAATACTTCCCCTCCTATGAAGCACCTGCTGGGTTTGTTGCCTCTCCAATATTCAAAGACAACAAAAAAATTGGGGTCCTTGTATTTCAATTCCCTCTGGACAACCTTAATGCAATCATGAAGGAGAGGTCTGGAATGGGTGAAACCGGTGAAACATATTTAGTGGGTAGTGATAATTTGATGCGTTCTGATTCCTATCTTGACCCAAAGTACCGCACTGTATCTGCATCTTTTAAAAACCCTGCACAAGGTTCTGTTGATACAGAGGCTACTAATGAGGCTCTCAGAGGAATAACAGGCGAAAAATTAATTACTGACTACAATAATAACCCTGTCATCTCTGCCTTTACCCCTTTACAGTTCGAGGGCCTGAAATGGGCATTGTTAGCAGAAATTGATGAAGCAGAAGCCTTCGCTGCAGTAAAAACACTCCAATGGACTGCTCTTGTTGTTTCGCTAATTTGTCTAGCCGGGATTGTGGGTATGGCACTTTTTCTTGCCAGATCAATCGTAAAACCAATCTCAAGTGTAGTAGCAAACCTAACGGACCTTTCTCAGGGTGAAGGTGATTTGACAACTCGGCTCCCTGTAGTATCAGATGATGAGATTGGTGTGCTTGCTACTCGATTCAACGAATTCATGGACAAATTACATGCCATGATAACTGATATTACCAGTGGAGTTGGGACCCTGTCTTCCTCTTCAACAGAATTGACCGCCATATCACAGCAAATGTCTGCAAATGCTGAACAGACATCAGGAAAATCAAATACAGTAGCGACAGCAGCTGAGGAAATGAGCGCAAATATGAGTTCTGTGTCTGCGGCAATGGAAGAATCCAATACTAATTTCAGCATGGTTGCATCAGCCACAGAGGAGATGACAGCAACAATTTCCGAAATTGCTGAAAATGCTGAAAATGCCAGGGCTATTTCTGAGCAAGCAGTAAAGAAAACACATGGGGCTAGAGAAGAAATGTCTACTCTTGGTGAGGCTGCCCAGGCAATTGGCAAAGTAACTGAAACCATAACGGAGATATCCGAACAAACAAATCTACTGGCCCTCAACGCAACGATCGAGGCCGCAAGAGCTGGTGAAGCCGGCAAAGGTTTTGCCGTTGTCGCAAATGAAATTAAAGAACTCGCCAAGCAGACAGCTGAAGCAACCCTTGATATTAAAAACCAGATAGATGGGGTTCAGGGATCAACCGGCTCTGCAGTGCGGTGTATTGAGGAAATTGGCGAGGTAATTTCTAATGTCAATGAAATAGTGGCTACAATTGCCACGGCTGTTGAAGAACAATCTGTTTCCACCAGAGAAATAGCAGATAACATCTCTCAAGTTTCAAGCGGCGCAAGCGAAATCAATGAGAACGTTGCCCAGAGTACTCAAGTGGTGAATCAAATTACTGCTGAAATATCAGAAGTAAATCAAGCCTCGGTTGAAATGACGGGCAATAGTGCTCAGGTGAATAAAAGTGCAGAGGAATTGTCACAACTTGCAGAAAAATTACGCGAAATGGTCGGCAGGTTTAAAATCTAATGCAGCAGTTTCTACCTGGTCTGGCAATTAAACCACATTAATATTTGCTTTAGTAAAGGGTTGTATATTCAATGGCAGATTCAGGTTGGCAGTACCACTGCTCTGCTTTGGAATATCCGGAGCTGGCGTGAGTGTCAGGCACGGATTTATCACAGAGAAAATCAAAAAAGATCGTATATTGCT
>JAZBNU010000061.1:0-2914 GCA_036350815.1 Desulfopila sp. | reverse complement strand
CCATCGATACTGTAACCGTTTGAAAGCAGTATTTTGAATTCGGCTTCAGGCTTTTCAACTTGTCAAAGAGTTCTCCCTCAAGCATGGGGTACATTTTCAAATCAGCATTGAGACCGGTTGCCGTTCAGTGCAATAATGTAGACCTCACTGGCTGGTATTGCTGGTTATGGCCGGTAAAAACATACTCCAGGGAAAACCTTCACTGCCCTGGATGCAGCTGACATCAACATCGGTGACGATCTTGCCAGCCACAGTTCCCAAGCCGTTGGCAAAAGTGCATCTCTGACCGACAGGCTGATTGAAGACTGTTACTCTGTAGTTCTACATTTTATTTTTCTGTAACAGCGCTGAGCAAATCGGTATATGCTTTTCCTTAAAATTGAAATTCTTTCGTTTTCTCTCTGCAGTGCTAAGTTTTCGCTGGAAAGTCTTTTGACTGCTTTTTCCAGCTCCTCTTTTTGTTTTCTGAGCTGACCTATGTCAATCGACATTTTGCCGATTGCGGGCATGGCATATTCATGAATTTCCTGAGATGTCAAACTTTCCCATGTTTTCTGACAATTAGAGAGATCTGTAACAGGGTCCAGGAACAGTTCTCCTGTGTATCCTTTGAGGAACTTCTGTACTACCGTTCTGTTGGAATCTCGAAAGGCATCAAGGATTGAATACCTGTCAGCTGCCGAGAGGAATTTTGAGTCGGTGATTGGTTGGCCGCTTTTTGCGACATATTCCGCCAGTACATTATTATAATAGATACATCCCTTGAGGTTCATATGCCGAAAAAATTCCGTTACTTCACGTGATGGACTGACATGGTACTCCTTGTTCCGGATTGGATATCTTGATAAAATATCATGAGGCAATCCCGTCAATTCAAAGAGATAGGTCAGAGGATCCGGTGTCACCGTTTGTCTTTCAAAGGGGGCAATAAGGATGTTTTCTTCTCCAAAAACATTTGCCCACCATCCTAGTATTTCTCCATAGTCTGCTCGTCCCCAAACCTCAGGGAGCCGTATATACTGGTTAAACGGAACTGTATTCAATACAGGTTTCTGTTTGGTCTTTTGTGAATAAAAGGACTCGAGATAGTAGTCCTGCCTGCGCAGATAGGCTGCTATTTTGATCTCATCGAAAAAATCTTTAAATAGCCCAATTTTCCGGGAAATTCCCTCGACAGGCTGACTTAAGCCCTCTTCACTGATAAGAATCCACTCGCAGCCGGATTGTCGTGCTTCAGACACGGACAAATCAACTAATGCATCAAAGTCAAGAACCTCAAGGTCCTTCTGTAAATGATGGATGTTGAGACTGTTCAGTACCGACAGGTACAGGTAAGACTGTTTTATGCTGTTGGCATGAGGGCGGATATCCATTTTGGGGTAACAGATACCGTTTTCCATCAATTCCTGCCTGTGGAGATGAAGATACTTCTGTATAAAAGTTGAGGCAGTTTTGTTCCACCCTATGTGAATGATCAGTTTTTGCTTCATGTCATAATTTGAAATATAAAATATGGGGTCGGGCCATGCTAAAGCTCAGTATTTACGGAATTATCCCCAGTTGAGAAGGTGCAAATATACTCCCTATGTGGCGATTTTTAAGGTCAAAATAAGCAATATTAACCGTAAATATGGCCAATAATCAAGAAGTAATGTCTGTAAAACAGTAACTTACCGCGGCCCGACCCCGTCTACCACAATTATCTGGTGTTCTGCTGCAGTGTCAGGGTTGACCTGTTAACCAGTTCAAAACTGCTTTTTAGCGGAATTTCAATTCCCGAGTTCCGGTCTTTTAAAACTATCTCGATAGTCCAGGTACCATAGGGGTCTGACAGCTCGGCGATAAAATCTATAATCAGGTAGGTTAATCGGACATTGTTGGAAGGTCCTACCAGCTTTTCATTTGCACATTCCAAATTGGTTTCATCGTACGAGGGTGTGCCGTCCGGTTGGGTGATTATTATATCGCAGCTCAGGCTGATCATGTTTTCGGAATCCACCTGAGGGTTGATATACAAGGTGAGGATGGTGATTTTGTCACCAAGACCTATCCGTTCCGCTGAGGTAAATACCGGGGGAGCTTGCTCTGGGGATTCCCACTTCTCTTTCCAGTCCTGATCGGAGGTGATCAGCAGCCAGCCGCCAAAACCATTGATGCTCTTTTTGTTCTCTCTGTTTTCAATGCGATTGCCGTTTCTATCTGTCCACCCAACCTGGTCGGCAAGGCCAAGTGAGGGAAGGAAAAGCAGTGCAATGAGTATGATTATTCTCATCTTCATTATCCAAATAGTTGTTTCATAAGGCTTCTTTCACAATTGCGAACATGACTGGCATTAAGCGCGTGCAGAACTACTTTGCTGCAGCTGATACTGGCCTGTCTGAGATGATAAGCACTGTTTAATATCTCACACCGTCTCTTTGTGATTGAGGACCATTTTGTATATTTAAACACTTGCCGGGCGGTCAAATGCTTTTGACCAGTGAAGAATCTCGTACTTTGATCTCAAGCCATGAATAAAAAATGGATCGGATTCTATTAACTCAATGGCTCTTTTCTTTGACTCTGACTCAATTATCCAAAGAGCACCAATAGGGTTGGAATCTATCTTCTCACGCAGCGAGCCTGCCACCAATATCTCCCTTGCATTATCAGCCAGATATTCGAGATGACTCTGCATGTACTTGCTGCGGATATCAATCCTCTCTTTATTGTCGTATGTGCGAACTACAAATTTCATGGCGTTTTATAGTGGGTTTTACTGTAATTTTTCTCTTTTCAGTTTTTCCGGGAAATTCGATTGGAAGGGTCCTGGCGGTAGTATTCAGTTAATACCCGATACAAGTCAGGCGTATGCTTTAGCATTCGCCCTGGCTGTTCAAAGAATTGCTCAGTTGCGACAGCGAAAAATTCAGCT
>JAZBNU010000060.1:0-2949 GCA_036350815.1 Desulfopila sp. | reverse complement strand
TGCCCCCATTGCATTTAAAAACAACATGTTAGGCGTCATTCAGCTCATTAACAAGAAAAATGGGGCACTCTTTGACAGTGGTGATGAACAGCGTATCGACGAACTGGCGGAAACACTTGGCATCGCCCTCTACAATCACTACAAATCTGGCAAAAAAGTGCCAATGCGCTATGAGGAGCTTATTCGCAGAGAGATTATTTCCGCCCAGGAAATGGAAAGAGCACTGGTGATCGCCACCCAGCAGGAGCAGGATGTCGAAACAGTGCTGATGGAAAATTTTCTTATAGCAAAAACAGAACTTGGCGAAACCCTTGCCTTTGTCTACAAAACCAAATTTGTCGATCTCGCCCAGACCATTCACTCCGCAGAAGACCTCATTCAAGGATTAGATACTGATATTTTTCACAGAAACCTTATCGTTCCCCTGCAGAAAAAAGACGGTACCCTTTTCATGGCAGCCAAGGATCCGGCCAACCAGAGTGAAACAGAGCTCTTAAAACAGTTGTTCAAGGTCGACAAGATCAGCTTTGTTCTCTCTTTCGGTGATGATATCCGTGAATGCCTTGCCGCCATCGCGCCTCCCGAGAAAGAAGGTTATCCTGGTGAGTCCGCTACTCACCCGGACATGCATATACAGCACAAGGAAGAAATAGAAATTGAAGTGGACAGCAGACCAGCCATCGAACTGGTCAACAAGATCATCGAAGAGGCATACAAAATAGGAGCTTCCGACATCCACATTGAACCCTACGGCAATCTTCGCGACACCGAGGTACGCTTTCGCGTCGACGGCAACTGCATCGACACCCTGCGAATACCAAAGACCAATGCCAAATCGATCATTGCACGTATCAAAGTCCTAGCTGATCTCGATATATCTGAGCGTCGTAAACCCCAGGACGGGAAGATCAAATTCACCACCACCAACGCCGAAAATATCGAACTCAGGGTAGCTACAGTACCGACGTCAGGCGACAATGAAGATATCGTTCTCAGAATACTGGCCGACAGTAAACCACTGCCTCTCGAAGAGATCATGCCCTCTCGGATACTCAAACGTCTGACCACATTGATAACCAAACCCCATGGGATGTTTCTGGTGGTCGGCCCCACCGGCTCCGGCAAGACAACCACCCTGCATTCCGCACTCAGTTACATCAACACTCCGGAAAAAAAGATATGGACAGCAGAAGATCCGGTGGAAATAACCCAGCACCGGCTCAGGCAAGTTCAGGTGCGTCCCAATATCGGTTACACCTTTGCCGCTGCCATGCGCGCTTTTCTTCGCGCCGATCCCGACGTCATCATGATTGGTGAGATGCGCGACTATGAGACGGCCAAGATGGGCATTGAAGCTTCCCTTACCGGCCATCTGGTTTTCAGCACGTTACATACCAACTCTGCCGCTGAAACAGTGGTGAGACTTATAGATATGGGCCTTGACCCATTCAATTTCGCTGACTCCCTGCTTGGCATCCTGGCCCAGAGACTCATCAGGACACTGTGCGGCGAATGCAAGGAAGCATACAACCCATCCCGTGAAGAATACGACTACCTGGTCAACAGCTACGGTGTCATGTTCTACGACCATATCCGACAGCACCATTCCTCTTCCCTTACCCTCTACAGAGCAAAAGGATGCGAAGCCTGCGGCGATATAGGCTACAAGGGGAGAGCCGGACTATTCGAATTACTCCATGCCAACAAAACCATCAAGAAGCAGATTATCGAAAAAGCTTCAGCCGAAGAAATCAAACAGGAAGCGATTAACGACGGCATGACCGTTCTCCTCCAGGAAGGCCTCCATCTGGTCTTTGCCGGTAAAACCGATATCAAACAGGTCATGGCTACCTGTATCACCTGAGCTGTTTTTCCCAAAAGCTACAAAATACGACAAGAACTTCATTTTTGTAGCTTTTCCTACCCGCCTCTGTGACGCTCTTTCCACAACCAGCGCTGCTGACACAATAAACCACTGTATTTACGGTATTCATTCGTTTTTTCTTTTCTGGCACAGGCCTTGCTCAAGAGCAGTATACCCATAAAGCTCTACCCACAAGGAATTGCGCCATGAAAGCAGCAGAAATTTTTGAAGACCGACAAGGACAAATCGTTCGCAAGGGCAAGGTTCCCTCCAGCATAGAGTGCAACAAAGACAGCCTGGCTGGAGCAGTCAGCCAGAGAGCCTGCGTTTTCTGCGGCTCCAGGGTTGTGCTCTATCCCATTGCTGATGCGCTCCATCTTGTCCACGGCCCTATAGGCTGTGCTGTCTACACCTGGGACATACGGGGAGCGCTCTCTTCAGGACCGGAACTGCACAGACTCTCCTTTTCCACCGACCTCCAGGAACTCGACGTTATCTTCGGCGGCGAGAAAAAGCTCGAGAGAGCACTCAACGAATTAATTGACCGCCACAGCCCAAAAGGTGCTTTCGTCTACTCCACTTGTATAGTTGGACTTATTGGCGATGATCTCGAAGCGGTCTGCAAGAAGGTCTCAAAAGAGAAGGGCATCCCCGTGCTGCCTGTACAGTCAGAAGGCTTCAAAGGCAACAAGCGCGCAGGTTACAGGGCAGCCTGCCGTGCAATGGAACAGTTAGTCGGCACTGGTGATACCAGCAACATTGGTAAATATTCCATAAACATACTTGGTGATTTTAATCTAGCCGGGGAGATCTGGCTGATCCGCGAGTATTTTGAAAAAATCGGTGTAGAAGTAGTGGCCAATATTACTGGAGACGGCCGCATCGGTGATATTGAAAGATGCCACGGTGCCGCTCTCAACGTGGTGCAGTGCTCTGGGGCAACCATGGATCTTGCTGACATGATGGAAAAGAAATACAGCATCCCATCCATCAGGGTCTCCTACTTCGGTATTGAAGATATGGCGGAAGCACTCTATGCGGTCGCTCTCCATTTCAGGGATCCCGTTCTCATGGAAAAAGCCCGG
>JAZBNU010000059.1:0-2704 GCA_036350815.1 Desulfopila sp. | reverse complement strand
TGCTGTCATCCAGGCCGGATCTTCCTTTGATAAATGTTCCCCAGTTGAAATAATTACAACCTCGCTCTCACATCTGCGGCAGGACTGAATTCACAATTCTGCGCATCTTCTCCAGGTGCGATCCGTGCCAGAAGATCCTGGCGCAGCCAGGGCATTTTTTAAAGGAGAAATAGTATTTTCGGGTCAGGGGCTGAAGCTCATCAAGAAGATCCTTCTTTTGGGCATCCTGCAAAAGGATGTTGCATTCCAGACAGCGACTGAAAGGAATCGGACGTTTAGCAAATGTGTACCGACAAAACACCTCCCTGAGTTGAGCAACATGGTCCCCAGACCGGACAAGTTGTCCAAAGACTACATCTTTACATTTAAGAAGATCACGGTTTCTGGAGACAAGAATTCGCTGCTGCCGCGTTGCCGAGGCGGCAATTTCAGTCAGGGGCTTACGGGGGGCAGCAGAGGTATCCAAACCAGCCATGCGCATGTTGCGGCGAAGTTTACCGACGGTATCATCTGCCATAAAAGTGATGGAGGAGAAGGGAAGCGGGCGAAGAATGGTGGGATGCAAAACCGGAATGTCGCAAGTAAAGGGGTAGATATGGCACTGTTCTCCGGCAACACCAATATGATCAAACGTGAGCTGCTCCTCACCCTTCTCAATCTTGCCCACCTCAGTGTGAGGGATCCCCATGGATTCAACAATATCCTTTAGTGTCGCTCTTCGATTCAGGGGATAAACAACCTCATTGCTCTTGAATTTTTTCGACAGTAATTCGACAAGATTACCATGAAATACGATACGGAGAACCTGACTGCTCACATCTTCCTCCTGGTTCAGCCCATTCCACTCTTCCTGGTTGATTCAAGGACAGATATGCCTATGACGCTCTCATTGACCTGCTACAATTGTATTCACGACAGACAAGGAGGCAAGTTTATTCAGCAGCCCGAAGGGGTTCTTGTAGTGGGTACCAACTTTTCACTTACGAGGCGCACAAATCCGGCCTAAAGCGCCAGGGTCAGTTGTTCGATGCAGTAAGCACCACGGTTCTCGACGATTGAGTCGCCGGAAACACCTTGCTGAATGAGATGAGAAATGGACTCAAACGGGCTCCTTTGCCTGAACAGGAACCCGAGAAGAAGTGTATGTGTTGGATTGACAGTTTTCTACACAGCTATTTACTGAATTTCTTTCCTGCCTCAAATCCCTGACCAATAATTTTATCAAGAGACCAGTATTCCCTGATACCGGAGCCAAAGACAAAAGGAGCAACTTTATCCATCAGCGGCTGGTCTTTTGCATTTACAGCATCCTTGTCCACTTTAATGTCGATAATCTCACCTATAAACTGGGTGTGCAGCCCGATCTCATGCGTGTGGATAACTTTGCATTCGAGTATAAGCGGGAATTCTTCCACATATGGAGCGTCAACTACCTTTGAGGGTGCAGCAGTCAAACCTGTATCTTTGAACTTGTCGGTATTCTTTCCAGAGGCAATGCCGAAATAGTCGGCCTCCGCTACATACTTTTCTGAAGGAACGCTAATGGTGTATGCTTTACGTTCCATGATTGAGCCATAGGTATATGTGGCCTTGCGAAGCGATATCGTCACAGCTGCCGGTTTTGAGCAGCAAATACCGCCCCAGGCAATCGTCATGACATTAGGCTTGCCTTCCTTGTCATAGCTCCCAACGCACCAGACTGGATTTGGGTATGCTACTGTATTTGGCCCTATTGAGATTTTCAACGTTTGCTCCTTTGAAATTTTATTTACTCTTCGGCGGGCGGGGCTTTATGTGACCCGCGGCAAAAACCTGCTGCAACTCCGGCACAGGCGAGATTTTGTGGGGTGCATGGCCCTGTATGGGAAACAATTAAATCTGCAAGAACCGGGAAAACGAAGGGCAGACCAGCTCTGCCCTTGAGTTCGAATCCATGCTATCCGAAGCATTACACCGCACTATTCAAAAAAATCATCACGCGCCAGAATCGCCGCCTCGGCATTCCCGGTTCGGTATTGTTCAACTGCCTCTCTCACCTGAGCAACCCGCCTGCTTCTGTACCCCTCCAACTGGGCTGGATCTACCATGATCGGCGTAAATTGGGTCTTCCATTCATCTATATTCTCCTGCGTATACTTATCCTGGCTTTTGGTTATCGGAACAAGATATACCCTTGCTTTCCAAACCCCCATGCCGACATTGGTGAGAATGTAATAGTTCTTCCCTGCTTCAAGGTCAGCCTTGACATAGCTCCAGTTTTCAGCCCGGGCCAAAAATATATGCTCTCCTGGTTCTGCTACATATTGGATGTACTTTTTGGGTTCAATTACACCAACAACCTGATCACCGTCCCAGATTCCGAAATCGATAGCTCCGCCGAAATACGTCGCTCTAACGAAGGTGACCAGTGCATGCCCCTGAGGAGGCTCTTCCAGCGGCGGCTGTAAGCCTGGAACCATAATACTTTTACCGCCACATGATACACACAAAAACAACATGCTGCCCATCAACAACAATTGGATTGCTTTCCACGTTCCGTTTTTCATAGATGCCACTCCTTTGAAAAGGTGATAGGTGATAGTCTCGCCTGGCAGGCGGCCAGCCTTGACCCCCCGCAAAACATTTACCTCAAAGAGCAATACCTAAAGCCTATCGTGTTTCAGCTGTTTTATCCATGAGTTTTTCCGCTGTCTTTTTTTCTCCC
>JAZBNU010000058.1:0-2939 GCA_036350815.1 Desulfopila sp. | reverse complement strand
GGTGTCACTTTTCGCTGTTTTCCTTTCCATCCTTATCACTATACTATTAACTTCCCGGATTACCAGACCAATCAGCCAGCTAAAAAACAGTGCCGCAGCAATAATTGACGGAAATTTTACTCTACAGGTTCCTGCCAACTCCAACGACGAAATCGGCCAACTCGCCGACATCTTCAACCAGATGACTCGGAAACTGCAGCAAAGTTTTGCAGAACGGGACACCTACCGTGACCACCTCGAAGAACTGGTCACCGAACGAACCGCCAAACTTCAAGAAGAGATTCATGAACGCCGGCAGATCGAAGCACATCTGACGGCAAGCGAAGAACACTTACGCTTAATCATCGATCAGTCACCCATGGGAATTATCCTTTGGGATACGCACTTCCATGTACGCCAATGGAACCATGCTGCCGAAACTATCTTTGGATACAGTGAAGATGAAGCATCAGGCCTGCCGGCAGAAGCCCTGTTACCGCAATCCATGCATCAGCATATGGACAAAATCTGGCACAAAATGGCCACCGCAGCAGAGGGTATACGCAGCCGTAATGAGAATGTTACCCGGGAAGGGAAAATAATCCAGTGTGACTGGTTCAACACCGCCATCGTCGATTCTTCAGGCAAGGTTCTTGGCGCTCTTTCGCTGATTGAAAACGTCACCGAAAGATCCCAGATCGAAAAAGAGATTCTAAAACTGGAGAAACTCGAGTCAACTGGTCTTCTTGCAGGAGGAATAGCCCATGATTTCAATAATATTCTCACAGGAATCCTCGGCAATATAAATCTTGCCCAACTTTCTGACAACCTGCCCGACAAAACCAGGAATCTGCTCATTGCGGCTGAAAAGGCCTCCATTCGTGCAAAGTCTCTTACTCAGCAGTTGCTCACTTTCGCCAAGGGAGGAGAGCCTATCAAAGAGGCAACCTGTCTGAAAGAGGTCATCGAAGACTCTGCTTCTTTCGTGCTCCGGGGGGGAACTGCTTCAGCACAATTCATCCTGCCTGACGATCTCTGGCACGCCAGGGTCGATAGAGACCAGTTCAGTCAGGTCATTCAGAACATCGTTCTCAACGCCAGACATGCAATGCCTCAAGGAGGTACAATCACCATTGAGGGGAAAAACATTCACTCTGACGCAGACGGCTCTCCCCTGCTTGCACCGGGAAGCAGGTATATTCGGATCGCAATCAGGGACATGGGGGTCGGAATCCCGCAATCGATGCTCGACAAAATTTTTGACCCTTATTTTTCCACAAAACAGGAAGGCAGTGGTCTAGGCCTGGCAATCACTCTCTCCATTATCCAAAAACATGAAGGCCATATCCAGGTATTATCAACTCCCGAAGAAGGTACTGAATTTGTTATATATTTACCTGCCACCCAAGCAATCGAAGCAAAAAACACTCTACAAGAAGATCTTCCCTCTGTCCCTTCAATGGTAGAGGTTATGATCATGGAGGATGACTCTGAAGTTCAGGATGTTCTCACGGCTATGCTCAGCTCCCTGGGGTACAAAACCACAGTCACCTCATCAGGGGAAGAGGCCCTGCTTCAATATCGTGAGAAAATGGAGACAGGCAAAACATTCGACCTCGTTATCGCAGACCTGACAATTCCAGGTGGAATGGGAGGCAAAGAAGCCATGGATGCGTTGCTTGTAATGGACCCAGCCGTACGGGCCATCGTCTCAAGCGGATACTCCAATGACCCGGTCATGTCCGATTACAGGAAATATGGCTTCCGCTCCGCCATAACAAAACCATATATCCTGCAGGAAGTAAAAAATGCCATTGCCCGGGCCTTCTCCTCAAAGAGCCCTGCCTGAAACATACTGCAACATATCGATAGAAAACAACAATACAGTATTCCATTTTTTCCAGTTCCGCTCAGAAAATTTCCGGTTTTTACTGGGCAATAATTATTTCTCATGTACAATGAGTACTGCAGGAATTGATTGTATTGAAATAATAAGGGAAGTATCCCTGCTAAACAGGAGCAATATATGCTGAAAGATGGAGAGAAAGGGGTAATTTTGCAAAGAGATAAAGAGACCTACGCAATCGCGCCGCATGTGCCTTGCGGGATTATCACCCCGGAGATGTTGGAAAAGCTGGCGGCTGCAGCAAGAAAATATAATGCCGCCACGCTGAAGATTACCAGCGCAGCCCGCATCGCCCTAATCGGCCTGAGGGAAGAAGATATTGACGCCGTCTGGCGGGATCTCGGCTCAGATCCGGGCCATGCCGTCGGCCTTTGCGTACGCAGCGTCAAGGTCTGTCCGGGAACGACATTCTGCCGACTAGCGAAACAGGACAGCATCGCAATGGGCATGAAACTGGACAGAAAATACCATGGCACCACTCAACCCAGTAAGATGAAGATGGCTGTAAGCGGCTGCAAGATTCAGTGTGGCGAAAACTGCATCAAGGATCTGTCTCTCTATGGAACCGAACAGGGCTGGACTGTCCTGGTCGGCGGCATGGGCGGCATTAAGCCGCGGCTTGCAGAGGTTCTGGTAGAAGATATTTCAACGGAGGAAGTGGAGGAAGTGATCGAAAAAACCCTGGCCTATTATAGAGAGAATTCAAAACGGGCCCGCCTGGGCTTCATGATTGAAAAAATAGGCATCCAGGCCCTCCGAGACGCTGTTATCGGGAAATAGGCCCCCTGTTGCACGGGAGGGACAGGTATAGCTCCATCCCCTGCACCAGACAATTGGAATACCGGGTTCTTATCATACAATTTTCAAGGAGGATCGAATCGTCGCGAAAAAAACCCGCGGTAGAGGTCACCTCTCCAAAGCCTCCCGCACTTTACGTGCCAGAAGATGTTTGGCAAAAGGTTTCTGGATAAAATGAACATCTCCGCTTAATACTCCCTTGTTGGCAATGACGTTGGTAGTATATCCCGACATATAGAGGCATTTCAACCGCGGG
>JAZBNU010000057.1:0-3650 GCA_036350815.1 Desulfopila sp. | reverse complement strand
ATCTGCGCGTCATTGTGCCGCATGGGCGCTATCGACGAAAACAGACGCATAGATATGTCAACCTGCAATCTTTGCGGCGAGTGTGCTGTAAAGTGCCCCAGGCAGATCATTGGCTTCACCTATGGTGGCATCAGGCAGGGACCTCTGCCCACCAGTTTGAGCCGCAGGCATTTTCTCGGAGCAGTTGCTGCTGGAGTTATGCTGCCCTCTCTCAAGGGTGCCGATGTTCTTGCCAGGAAGGACGACCCACTCCTTATCAGACCTCCAGGGGCTCTTCCGGAGAAGGAGTTTCTCGGCAGATGTGTGCGCTGCGGTGAATGTCTTCAGGTCTGTATCGGCAATGCCCTGCAGCCCGCCTTTCTGGAAGCGGGACTTGATGGTATTTTCACACCTAAGCTCGTGGCACGTACCGGCTATTGTGAATTCAACTGTACCCTGTGCGGCCAGGTCTGCCCTACCGGGGCTATTTCGGTGTTGACCAAGGCGGAGAAACACCGGGTGAAAATCGGCAACGCCTGGTTTGACCGCAACCGGTGCCTGCCCTATGCCAAAGGTATTCCCTGTATTGTCTGCGAGGAGCACTGTCCCACAGCGGAAAAAGCCATCCGCTTCAGAATGGCCGAAGTATACACTGCAGACGGGACACTGGTGACGGTGAAACAGCCCTATGTCGATGATGATCTCTGTATCGGTTGCGGCATCTGCGAAAACAAATGCCCGCTGCCCGGTCATTCGGCCATCATTGTCACCAATGCCAATGAAGACAGAAATCCCGGGAAAAAGCTTCCATCCGCAGCGGCTCTGCCGTATGGTTGATGGAATACTTGCCAGTACAGACCAAATTGGTATATCGAGGAAAGAAGGAGGGTGCCTGTGACACTTTCAGCGCATGATCTTGAAGATCTTTACTATGCGGCCACTCTCCTGGAAAATCCCGGCCTGGCGGTGAAGATAACAAATATTGTCGGTGTTCCTGTCGAGCGGGCTTTTGCTTTGCTGCCCGCCGGGTGGAGTGATGTGGTCCGGAAAAGTACGCACAGAGCACTTGAGACGGCAGTGAATTCCGCCCTCTTCACTTTGCGGAACAGGAAAACAGAGGTCTCGGCTGACAAGTTCCATACTTTGATGGCCGCGGGGCTGGGTGCGGCCGGCGGCTTCTGGGGCCTTGCCGGGCTTGGTGTTGAGCTGCCCGTATCAACAACGGTCATGATGCGGTCCATTGCCGATATTGCCCGCAGCGAGGGGCACGATCTTAAGGATCCTGCTGTAAAAATTGCCTGCCTCGAGGTATTTGCCCTGGGAGGGACCAGCGATGCCGATGACGGGGCAGAAACCAGCTATTTTGCTCTGCGAGCATCTCTGGCAAAAAGTGTTGCCGATGCCGTACGCCATATTGTTTCCAAAGGGTTGACAGAAAAATCCGCTCCAGCACTGGTGAGGCTTATAACCCAGGTTTCTTCCCGTTTCGGCCTGCAGGTCACGGAAAAGGTGGCAGCCCAGTCTCTCCCTCTATTGGGGGCGCTGGGCGGCGCAGCCATCAACAGTCTTTTTATAGATCATTTCCAGACTATGGCCAGAGGGCATTTCATTGTTCTTCGGCTGGAAAAGAAGTATGGCAGAGAAGAAATCCAGGAAATCTATACTACTTTTGCAAAATAAGAGAGCACCATTTTCTGCAGGTCCTGCTGTGATCCACCATATTCAATGAACATCATTCGCGAAAAACTACGGGGTATCGTCCAGCGGGTTACCTATCACAACCCGGAAAACGGCTGGTCTGTGCTTAAAGTACAGAGCTACGGCAGCATGGGTGATCTGTTGACGGTGATTGTTCATCAGACCAAAGTCTTTGCAGGGGCAACCATGGAATTTCATGGTAACTGGGTGGATCATCCTCAATTTGGCAGACAGTTTAAAGCAACTCATGCCATAGAGAAAAAACCTGCTTCCATCGGTGCACTGGAGAAATACCTGGGCTCAGGAATGATAAAAGGGGTCGGTCCGAAAACAGCTGCAAAAATTGTCCGTTATTTCGGCGCTGAAACTCTCAAGGTCTTTGAGGATGAGATTGAAAGGTTGACAGAAATTGCTGGTATCGCAGAAAAAAAACTGCGTATGATAAAGGCTGCCTGGAATGAGCATCGCATGATCCGGGAGGTTATGATTTTTCTTCAGGGGCATGGTATATCGACTCTTTTTGCCGTGCGGATCTACCGAAAGTATGGTGATGACGCTATTGCCATTGTCCGTAATGATCCCTATCGCCTTGCTCATGATTTTTACGGCATCGGTTTTTTCTCAGCAGACCGGGTTGCCCTCAGTATCGGACTGGCAGAAGACAGCGAACAGCGTATTATGGCCGCTATTCGCCACGTGCTTGCCTCCAGTCGGGAGCAGGGGCACTGTTATCTTTTGGCCGGGCAGATACGAGAAGGGGTGGAAAAGTTACTTCAGCTTGATTTGGGGCATCGCTTAGACACTGTTCTGGAGGAAATGGAGAGCAGCAATATGCTGCGGCTCAGGGTGATAACTGGTCCGGATGGTACCAGGGTCTGCTACTATGCAAAATCAATCTATTATGACGAGTTACGCCTGGCAGCCCAGTTGAACAATCTGAAAGAAAACAGATGTCATCCCTCCAGCGATGCCGGACCATGGATAGCCGAGTATTGTCGTAAACATTCCCTGCAGCTCAGCGAAGAACAGGCCAGGGCTGTTGCTGGCATCGTCGACCAGTCTTTTTCTGTTCTCACCGGCGGGCCGGGCTGCGGCAAGACCACTACTATCCTGGTGATTGTTCGATTTCTTGAATCCAGGAGGAAAAGAGTTCTGCTGGCTGCCCCCACCGGACGCGCCGCCCAGCGAATGGGGGAGGTTATCGGTCGTGAGGCAAAGACCCTGCACCGCCTCCTGGAATGGAAATCCGGCGGTTTCTCACGCAATCAGGACCATCCGCTGGATGCTGATTTTCTGATTGTCGATGAATGTTCCATGCTCGATGTTTCTCTGAGCGCGGCACTTCTGCAGGCAGTACCGCAGGGCTGTGCTGTCCTGTTTATAGGTGATGGTGATCAGCTTCCTTCTGTTGGAGCAGGCAATGTACTGCGAGACATAATCGCTTCGGGGGAAATCCCCTGTTTTCGCCTGACCGAGGTTTTTCGCCAGGCGCAACATTCATCCATCATAGAATATGCACACCAGATCAATCGGGGAGAAGTTCCAAAAATAGAGTCGCCTTTCAGATCTCCCGATATCTGGAAAAACGGCACTGACTGTTTTTTTTTAGATTCAGAAGAAGCCACCAGGGAACAACTGAGCTTTATTGGAGCTGTAAAACGGTTGGCCAGGGAGCAGACCACGTTGAAATATAGAGCAAACCAGGAGCCGGCAGTACATCCATATGAATTTCGTACTGCGGAGGCTCTTACTTCACCCTATGAAAAAGATTTCGTAATCCCATATAAATTCAGACATGTTGATCTGGAACAGGTTCGTCTGGCGGAAAGTTCGGTGGAGGAGTTAAAGTCGGTTTTAAAAAAGGTGCATCCCTGGTCGACACTCCATTATGGCCTGACAGCGGTGGATACCATCGTCCGGCTCTATACGGAATGGATCCCAAAATATTTCGGCAGTGGGGTTGAAATTCAGAT
>JAZBNU010000056.1:0-4298 GCA_036350815.1 Desulfopila sp. | reverse complement strand
AGAAGAGCTTTTGGGCCGGTCGCAGCTTGAGAAGTGCTTATTGCCCATGAGAGCAAAAAAAGACTGGTGACAATTACAGACACAAAAAACTGGTTCATGGGTAGTACCGTGTTGAGTGTTTCTTGTTATGCAACTCTGTTGAGTTCAGGATAGAGTTTTATTGCGCTAATCGAAGGTCTGCCTGAACTTCCTGCCTGCGAGACGGACAATCAAATTTCATTTCGTGGCTTTCTTGAAGAGAGAATTCAATGTAACCAAAAGGTATTCCGCCTGAAGCCATCAGGCCAGAAAATATACCACAGACGTGAGGTAAAGGGAAGGATGTGTGTGTTCTTTAACTCTAGCCCGAAATTCTCACCAGCCGAGGTTGCCGTGGATGCGAGGCGCGAAGCAAGGCGCTACAGTTGTCTATGCACCTTGCTTCGGCAACGCTGCAGGTAAGGGAACGAAGTGAGACTCCAGGCACGGTAAGATCGTCTGGCCTTCGGTGAACATTGTGTATGGTTTTCTTGTGAAAGTATACTGCTTGAACATATTGGAAGATCATCTAATTGAAGAAAATTGACACAATGTTTATGAGAAATTCGGGCTAGATCGCCATTGATAACCACGTCAGCGTTTCATCTATGAAAAATTTCCTGGAATATTTCAAGGCAGGGAAATATCGAGAGAGTACTATTTCCTCCTTCTCAAGGGCGTGAGAAGGAATAGTGGAGTTATCTTGTAAGGTTTTCGTTTTTTGGCCGACTCAAAAGATAGAGACGGACAAGGGGGTTCGTGCATCGCACTTGCCTTGTTGGAACAGGATGTGGAAAATATCTCCCAAATCAATATTTCTGGAGCCTGTTGGAATTACAATGCTGAGTTTCAGGGGGAATCAGGTTTTTCTTTGTGGTTATAATGTTACTTTTAAAGAGCCGCAAAAAGATCCCTTAAATTGTCTTGTTTTGTAAAGAGAAACGCCTTTACGTTTCGAAACCGTCAATCTTCAAGAGATATGTGATATGATACGGGATGAGTTTTTCAGGCAACTTTTGGGTTGTGGGGGCAGGGATGACTATTGTAAAAGAGATAGCTCAAAAACATGGTGGCAGGGCATGGGCGGAATCAGGCAAGGGGTATGCCGGGTTTAAGGAGATAATTGCATGAAAGACGAGAAGGAATTACTGCGGCATGCCTGGCAGCATCTTGAGAAAGCTGTAGTGTACCATAAAGGGCAGCCGGTCGGTACGGTGGCGGCATTGAAACCTGGTACGGCAGCATTGAACTATGACCAGATTTTTACCAGGGACTTTTTCGTCAGTGGATTGGCATTTCTGTTAAACGGGAAGTTTGACATTGTGCGGAATTTTCTTGCAACCACAGCAGACCTGCAGAGCATTGATAAAAGCATGGATTGTTTTAAGGCAGGAGAGGGGCTAATGCCTGCCAGTTTTAAGATAAATGGCACAGGGAAAGATGAAAAACTGGTGGCGGATTTTGGCGGGCACGCCATAGGAAGGGTCACTCCGGTTGATTCCAGCCTGTGGTGGCTCCTCCTTTTGCGTGTTTATGGCAAAGCTTCAGGAGATGAACCTTTTGTGACCCAGAAAAAGATTCAGCATACCATAGTTTCGATACTTGATCTCTATCTCGTCAATCATTTTGAGCTTATTCCAACCCTGCTCGTTCCCGACGGTGCTTTCATGATTGATAGGCGTATGGGCATGTATGGCCATCCGCTTGATATAGAGGTGTTGTTTTATGCCGCTTTGCAGGCGGCCTGCGAAATGCTTTCACTGGCGCCTTCAGCGGAAAGTAAAGACTATGTTGCCAAAGTGGAGCACAGGGTAGGCCATCTTGTCAGACACATTCACACAAACTACTGGCTCGACAAGAAACGCATCGATAAGATCTGCAGTTTTTCCCAGGAAGAGTTCGGTATTGACGTTGTCAATAAATATAATATTTATCCGTCTTCTGTTCCGCAGTGGGTACGGCCGTGGACAGGCGAGAGCGGCGGCTATTTTGCGGGAAATATCGGCCCCGGCAGAGTGGATTTTCGCTTTCTGGCACTTGGAAATGTATTGTCGGTTATTACCTCTCTTGCCGACCATCGGCAACAGCGCAAAATCCTTGCTTTGCTGGATGCTCAGCAGGGTTCGATCTTAGCCGAAATGCCCATGAAGGCTTGCTATCCGGCTTTGGAAGGTGAGGAATGGCACATACTCACCGGAGCCGATCAGAAAAACAGGCCATGGTCTTATCACAATGGCGGTTCCTGGCCCTTTCTGCTATGGGCTCTGGCCGCGCTTTCGGTTAAGACAGATAAGCCTTTGCTGACAATGGAAAAACTTGTACATACGGCATCGGTACTTGATGCCCATGACTGGCCGGAGTATTTTGACGGGAAAAAAGGTGACAGGGTCGGCAGTCAGGCCCGAAGGTTTCAGGTGTGGAGTATTGCCGGATTTATCACAGCGCATACCCTTTTGAAAGATCCGCAGAAGGTGTCGCTCCTGTCTTTTGATAACCCTGTCTTTCCGGTGGAATGTCCGATGGAGGAAGAATGAAAAAGAAGATCCTTGCGGCTGATGTCGGTGGTACGAACAGCCGTTTTGCATATTTTGAAACGGATTTAGAAAATGAACTCTCTCTCATCGATAGTCTCTGGTTGCCTACTGAAAAGGCTTATTCCTTCGCTCAGCTCCTGCAGCAGTTGGGAGACAGCGGGTTCCCTCTGATGCCGGAGACGGCCGATATTGCCGTTATTGCCGTTGCCGGACCTGTTGCAGATAAAAGACGTAGTGCCCCACCCTATATTTCCTGGAGTATTGATCTTGACCGAGCAGAGATTGCCGAGAGATTTTCTCAGGTGATCCTGATAAATGATTTTGTGGCCCAGGCCTATGCCTGTATTTCACCGGTTGGTAAAAAAGCGCGACAGATTCTTCCGGGAGCGGGCGAACCCAAGGGACAGATCGCAGTTCTCGGAGCCGGTACGGCACTCGGCAAGGCCCTGCTGACTCTCCTGCCGGACGGCACCTACCTGGCCCTTCCTTCTGAAGGGGGGCACAGCTACTTTTCTTTCTGCACCGCAAGGGAATTTGATTTTCAGCGGTTTTATCGTGAAAAAAGCGGTCGGTACCATATTACCGAAAATCTTGTCGTCTCTGGAAGAGGGTTACGTTATCTCAACTGGTTTCTTACAGGAGAGGACCTCGCTCCCAAAGATGTTACTGCCCGGTGGTCTTCTGACTCGGAAACCCTGGAGTGGGCAGCCAGGTTTTATGGTCGGGTTTGCCGGGATTTTGTCCTGAATATACTCGCTGAAGGAGGCGTGTTTATTGCCGGTGGGGTAGCGGCTAAAAATCCCGAGATTGTGACGCATCATCTTTTTCGACAGGAGTTCCATGATTCTCCGACAATGGGCGAGATTCTTGCCGGGGTTCCAGTCTTTTTGCTCGACGACCAGAACAGTGGTCTCTGGGGAGCAGCTTTTCACGGCAAACAATTGCTGTGCTTGCCATAATTGCAGTTTTTTGAAGATAGAGGAGAGTGAATATGAAGGCAGAGGCGGATATCGGAGTTGCCGGGCTGGCGGTTATGGGGGAGAATCTTATTCTGAATATGGCCGGCAAAGGGTTTACGGTAGCCTGTTTCAATAGAACCACCAGCAAGGTTGATGATTTTGTTAACGGCCGCGGCATGGGAAAAAGCATTGTCGGTTGTCACAGTATTGAAGAATTTGTCGGTGTATTGCGAAAACCCCGCAAAGTGATGTGCATGATCAAAGCAGGACGGCCGGTTGATGATTTTATTGCCTCGCTTGTTCCTTTTCTTGAAGAGGGTGACATCATTATTGACGGCGGGAATTCGTATTTCCCCGATACCATTCGCCGTGCAGCGGAGGTAGAGGAAAAAGGGCTGTTGTATGTTGGTGCCGGAGTGTCTGGAGGGGAAGAAGGGGCTCTGACCGGTCCGTCTATTATGCCGGGAGGATCAGAGGCGGCCTGGCCTGTTGTCAAACCAATTTTTCAGAAAATCTGTGCGCATACAGCAGATGGAGAGCCCTGTTGTGACTGGGTTGGAAAGAGTGGCTCCGGTCATTTCGTCAAAATGGTACACAACGGCATTGAGTATGGAGATATGCAGCTCATATGCGAAACGTATCAGATGTTGAAAGATGGTATTGGCCTCTCCAATGAAGAGTCTTCTGCCGTGTTTGCCGACTGGAACAGCGGCGTGCTCAATTCATACCTTATTGAAATAACGGAACACATTCTTGCTCATAAGGAAGAAAGCGGGAAGTCCACAGT
>JAZBNU010000055.1:0-2030 GCA_036350815.1 Desulfopila sp. | reverse complement strand
TTCTATGCAAAGAGACCTCTCGGGTAGTGGTCCAGACCCGGCTGTTTTCTCACTGGCCATGATTTTTGTACCGACATTCCGATGTAGCGAAATTGAAAGAGGCACCACACCCAAAACACTGTATGGTGCCTGAGAAGAGATTTTTATTACTTTTTGGCCGCTTTAGCAGCTTCTTTTTCCGCCATTTTCTTGAGCCCGTCCTGGTTGTAGGAAGTGCCGGTAGAAGCCGCGATATCACGAATGACTTTCCAGTCCTGTTGATATGTTACCGGGTAAAAACGGTCAGCACCGCCAAATGTTTCTTGCATTTCAGGCGTAAATCTATAGGAATAGAAGGCATCAACAATCTTTTTTACCAGCTCTGGATTCAGATTGTGCGCGTAACCAAACGAAGAGGTGGGGAATTTAGGGCTGGTGAAGACAGTATTGAAATCATCAGGATTGATCCTGCCGGCACCTGCCATGCGCTTATAAACATCGGATGCAACGGGAGCAGCGTCATAATCTCCATGGGCAACGCCGAGAATGGACTGGTCATGTTTTCCTGAATAGACGACGGTATAATCCGTGTCGGGCACCAGTCCATGTTGAGGGAAAATTGCCCTGGGGGCAAGGTTTCCGGAGTTCGAAGAGGCAGACGTATGGGCAACTCTTTTACCTTTCAGGTCTTCCAGGCTTTTAATCCCACTATCCTTTTTAGTAATAACGATCAAATTGTATCCCTGAAAACCGTCTTCATAGCCTTTCACGGCTATGGGCACATAGCCTGCCAGGTTGACGGCAAAACCGGTTGGGCCAGTTGAAAATCCGGCTATATGGAGACGACCCGAGCGCATTGCCTCCACCTCTGCCGCATTGGATTGAACCGTATAATATATGACTTTTTTACCGGTTGCAGTTTCCAGATACTTCTGAAAGTCAGAAAAAGCATCCTTGTAGACAGCTGGATCTTCTACAGGAGTATAGGTGAAAACAAGGGTGTTTGGATCCTTCCAGTCATTGGGATCTTTGGGAGAATCTGCAACCAGGTCCATGTTCTCATCGCAATACATCTCATCCAGCGTTCCCCGATTTTTACATTCATCAGCATTTGCCAGAGTTGCTACAAAGGTCAATGCAGCAAAAAGTACCAGAATTTTTTTCATCATGATTTTACCTCTCCTGTAGTTGAGTTGGTAACCTATCCCGCATCCTTGCACGAGCAGGCAAGCCCTCATTTTGATCTCATGTAGCGGAAACGAGAGATCGCCAGCTCCACCCTTACAATGGAAAAGTTTTAACACAAAACCCGGACAAACAACAATATTTTCTATTTTTACAACACCCTCGGTTGTGAAAACAGGTCAGAAAACAGAGGGATTTTTCCCTAAAAATTCGAGAAATAGCACAATATATTTCATTCCGATACCCAGGTATCGACCAGACTATCCAGCTCGTCTGGGATGATACCCAACATGATCGCCAAATCCAAGATGGTGAATCTCTGCCTCATCTGATTGGCGTGCTCGACTGTCTCCACAAATTTCTTTCTTTGCATTGACCTGCCGTTATCCAGCAGATCTTGAACCCTGTGCGCCGCTCCAGCCTGAGATAAACAGTTTTTCAAGGTGGCGGCAGCGACCAGTGTCGGGCCAATAAGGGTTTGCAGTTCACGCCAGTTATCAGGGATCGATAGAAACGCAGCGGCACTCCTCATTCTGGAGAGCTTGCTCTGATATTCTTTTTCAACCACAGGACTGAGCGCTCCCCAGAATGTTTCGTCAATTTTCGCCGGAAAATTCACAAACAGAGGCCTGTCTATTGAGATGACCCGTTCATAGAGCGCCGCCATCAGAATTGAACTCACTCCAACCTGACGTCCATGGTAATCATGTTTTCTGCCATCTCTTGCCGCTATCATGTCCAGTGTATGAGAAATCAGGTGTTCCCCTCCCGAGGCAGGCGATGAAGTGCCAGTAATTGTCATGGCAATACTTGAATAAAAGAGCGCTTGAAAAAGTGCTTGAAATGCAAAGGGCTCTCTGTTTTTT
>JAZBNU010000054.1:0-8406 GCA_036350815.1 Desulfopila sp. | reverse complement strand
GGGTGGTTAACAGCCACCTGCTCTACCAACTGAGCTACCGAGGATCGCTTCTGCTTCGCAATTTTTGATTTATTTGGTTGTAACCGGCCCAAAAAGCTCGTTTTCAACTCAAAAAAAAGGCGAAGCTTTACAGCAAGCCGGGAATATAGCCAACCCACCTGCTACTGTCAATAGTTTTTTAGGTTTAACAGATCCATTATTGCCTCTATGGCAACTCTTGTCAAATATTGCTGCACACCTTTGCCGCAGCAACAACATGGTGGCAAGAAACAGCAACGGAATCATACCAGACCACAGAAGTAAAATTTGTTGTATTGCCCATACTTTCAGGGTCTCTCCCACAAGGATACGAATGCCGGAACCCCGTGTTCACCGAGGAAGAAGTAAAAAACATCTGCCTCTTTCATTGTTATTGCTCACTTCTACTTCTTTCTGTAATTCAGTGCGCAGAACTGTTTTTTGAAGACATTTCTGATTCGAATTTTCTTTTTCTCCTGAATGGCAAGGTATTCATTGGGGAAATGATACAAAAGACAGTCAGGACAAATTCCATGGCTCACCGGATCGCCAGTACATACCTCTGCTGCAGGTATTTCTTCTGTGTTGCAGGGAACAGATCCGCTGATTGGCCTGTTACAATATGCACAGATTAATCGGACCCGATCCCCCTTTTTCTGCAATGTGGTTTTCATGAGAAACTCCCCCCGAAGTTCACGTCCCTGATTTTTTTCTCCAGCCCGAAGTTCACACCGGCTGAAGCAAGATGCTGTACTTGCCCAATGCACCTCTTCTCGGCAACCCTGCAGGTCAGCGAACGAAAAACAACTCCGGACACGGCAAAGTCGGCAGGCCCTCGGTGAATTCTGACAAGGTCGACTGACATATGTTGCAGTCTACCAAACCGATCTCACATTTTTCTCACAATGAGAGTGTATTAAAAAAAAACATTCGCATCTTTACAAAAAAACGGCTAACTATCTTATTTCACTTCTTTTAAAAAGCTCATGCTGTTTTTTTCTTGTGAGGAGATTGGCGAAAAGATAGGAGGGAAAGAGCTGTTTTTGGCATTCGGGAAGATAGATTACCCCGGAAATATCCGATGAAAACGCTCCTGTCTTCTAAAGAAGACCGGGTGAGCAGAAGAACTGCTCCAACTGCGACAAAGCCCGAAGGATCTCCCAACTTTGTCGCATCAATTCAGGAAGCGGCCTGACTAATTACCAAAAAGTCCTTTGAGCATCTCCATGGCTTCCTGCATTTCCTGCTGTTCCTCCGGAGTCATATCCTGCTGTTGCGCTCCCGGCAGCATCATGGGACTGTTCTTTGCCTTTTCGGCAGCATCGGGATCTTTCAACATCTTCATTGTTTCCTGTGCCATAGTCCTGGCCATGGCGTCTGCTTCAGGATCCATGATCGGAGTAATCCCCTCAGGATGTTGAAAAAACTTTTCCGGTGCGGAACCTTCATCAATTTTTGTTGCCTCGATGAGTATCTTCATGCCCATCATATTTGATTCAGTTTTCAAGGCCACACCTGACTTGGGAATGGTATACACCGTTGCCCCCATGAGACTTACCCTGTCGCAATCGTACCCCAGAATGGTAGCCGCATTTTTCTCTATATCTGCACTCATTCCGCCAAACAGTGGACCACCGCTCATCTGTTCGCTGTTTTTGATAACCTGCTGCTTCTCTGACGTGCTGAGCTTGTTGTACTCTTCAATCATATATTTCTGCGGATTTGCCGCCTTTGTGCCGGTCCCCTCCTGCAGGTCAAAGCTGTATATCCAGTCCGGGTCCATAAATTCTATGGTTTCGGTGGCCTGCTTCATTCCCATCATACTCATGACCGAAGAACGATATGTCGCCGTTTCCCTGCCATAGTCACGGATATACACAGTTTCATTGCCCTTTTCCATACCACTGATACTATACTCAATGGTTGCCTCCTTAAAGGGCAGCTTACTCTCCCAGGGGTTTTCACCCGCCATACAGGAAAACGCTGGAACAATACACAAAAGCAGAATCATAAAAGTTTTTTTCATCTTCTCCACCTCATATACTGGATTATCGTGATTGTAATTTCACCGGATGTTCCACCATGGTACTCCGGGCGAATACATATACCGCAACAGGGAAAAGAGTGTTCAGTCCCAGCCGTCTTCTGCCTCTTCATACAGCAGCCTGTATCTTTCCTCCTGTCAATACTCTCTCAAAACTTCGTTAACCTTTTGTGCTGCACTCACCATCTGTTTATCAGTATTATAAAAATGAGGAGCAAAACGGAGATATCCCACCGGCGCCGTTGCTATCACCCCCCTTTTTGTCAAAGCACTGACAACCTTTCCAACATCACCATCATACCTTGCAGCAAGGATACCTGACCGATTTTCCGGAGAGAAGCGAAAAAACCGGAGATTCTCACAGGAGACATGTTCCAGAAAAATATCCTGAAGACGAAAGACCTCAGCACGTATCTCTTCTATCGAACGAGACAGGAAAATCTCCTGAAGAAGAATGGACATCGCAGTCAGATGATCCCATGGCAGGGTCGAATATTCAAACTTGCGACCATCTTCATGAGGCGCCCAGGCGTGATCGAGATAATCAAGTCCCTGCTGCATCAACCCAGGACCGGCCATGGTCGACGCAATTTTCTCTCTGAAAGCCTCAGCAGTGTAAAGAAGTGCCGATCCCTTCGGTCCCATCAGCCACTTCCAGCCCGAAGCAACCACAGCGGAGAGGTGATATTTTTCGGGATAGACAGGCAGGCACCCCAGACTTTGAGCACAATCAACCACAAGATCGACATTTCTGTCACGACAGAGACGGCCCAGCTTTTCCAGATCAGCACCAAACCCGCTGCTGAACTGGACGTGACTGACGGCTACCAGCCGGGTCTTATCGCTGATACGTCTTTCTAGCTCTTCCAGAGACCAGCCTCGCGGCTTATCGCTCTCTTGCGGGCAACCCGGCTGAGCAGTGTCGCCAAGCAGGACAAGCTTTACCCCACGCTTTTCCTGCAGGACCCATGGATAATGATTACTTGGATATTCATGCAGATAGCTGATAATCTCATCTCCCGGTGAGAACGGATAGCCGTTGGCTATCATACAAAGAGCCTCAGCTGTATTGTGGACATAGGAGATATTCCGAGCATCCGTTCTGAGGAAGGCGGCCACAGCGTTATGAAAAGTGTTCACCGTATCGAGATAGCCGGGCAGAGCCGTGATTCCACCATTGGACATATCCTCGACAAAACGCTGCATCGCCTTCGCGGATGCAGCATAAAGAGGTGATATGGCGCAATGTGCCATAAAGATGTTCTGTTCTGCAGCAGGAAAGGACAGGGTGGATTTGTCTACCATTTTATAACTCGCTGGATTTCAATACAATGAAGTTACAACAACTCTTTCGTTTGCAACCGGAAAAATACCCGGCAGCCTTTTTCCGGAAAGACGCTAGGTTACATCACGGATAAAATTCCCGATAAGGCGATGTACCCGGCGACACTCACTGCCTTGAATAATGATGTGCTTTGCATAATTCAGCAAGACATATTCTTTGTTTTCACTGGCAAGGCTATCATACATAGCTTTCGAACCGCCGCTGTCGACCATCGGGTCTTGATCGGCATGCAGGATAAGAGAAGGATGACGGATATTTTTGCTTACCAGCTTCAGTTTTTCCAGCAATAGCCCAACATTCTTGAGACCCGTTATGGGATTTCTGCTGTAGTTGATGTGCTGGTTTTCCGACCTGAAACCATAAAATTCCATCTCAATGTCATTCCGTTTTATCTTTGCAAGAATCCGCTGTCGAACATCGAGCCCAGGCATGAAACTGGCGGAATAGTCCTTTAATCGATATGGAGGGCAAACGGCAAAAACCCCTACCGGCTGTTTGAGTCTTGCAGCCAACTCCAATGCCAGGCAACCACCAAAGGACACACCCCCGAGGATAACTTTCTGGCAGATGCTGCTCATAACAGCATACCCTTTTTCCACGGAGAGCTGCCAGTCGGTATACGACCTCTCTGCCAGATCTTCAGGAGTGGTTCCATGGCCAGGCAGACGCGGGGCATAGACCCACAGCCCAAGACGGTTGAGATAACGAGCCAATTCCATCACTTCTTCGGGAACAGAAAGATAACTATGCACCAGCACGACTCCAACTTTTCTGGTTGAACCATGCAACAGAAAAGGTCCATCGGAGTGCACCTCTCTCTCGCTGAAGTTGCGGCAGTCATCCCGGTACATGTCGATCTCTTCCCGCAAAAGCTCCCTGACCACTTTTTTCCTGATAAGAAAAGACGGCTGCCAGGCAATGATACGGATAAGGCGCTGCAGTTTTCGCAAAGGCTCAATTTCATTGGCCATAACATCTACAGGATTGTCAATTCTACTGCGATGAAAGAGCAGCAGATCCGGAATTTTCCGCTCCATCCTGGTCAGCCTGTCCCCATCCTTGCTGAGAATGTTTTTTTCCAGGGCAAGTTGGAGAAAATTTTCCACCTTCTTGAATCTGTCGTCGGTCAGGAGATGGACCTGATTTTCCTGCAGGGACTTATGAAGACTGCAGCCGATTGTTTTCTTCTCACAAATCCTCCGTGCCGCCAGGAATACCCTGC
This sequence comes from Desulfopila sp., assembly GCA_036350815.1. Taxonomy (GTDB): domain Bacteria; phylum Desulfobacterota; class Desulfobulbia; order Desulfobulbales; family Desulfocapsaceae; genus Desulfopila_A. The sequence goes on along the minus strand of JAZBNU010000054.1, from coordinate 3,777 downwards.
GACGCAGTACAATCTCGCTCATGTTTGAGCAGGGAAATTTGGCAAGGAAAGAAGCAAAGAGGTGCTCATGATTGATGGTCGTCATATCATAAATCGCTCGCATATACCTTTGCATTATATCGTTTGCCTGCCGACGCATGAGAAGAGTCAGGACCTCGCTGAAGCCTCCCTCCCGACCTAAGGGACGCTGCAGTTCTTTCCGCACCAGGGTGGAAGAGAGAAAATCATTAATCGTAATCGCGGTGCCGAAGCGAATGTCGAGATCCACACCTGAAAGCAGCATGGTCCCCTCGATCATCAACTCCTCAAGCATTCTGTCGGGTACCTCTTTCATCAGTTTGGCAGCAAAGTAGGAAGCGATATTTTCCTTGGCCCGTATGGGGTAATAGGTAAGATTGACGGGAACAATAGATACCGATTTCCCTCTGATTTCATCAAGAGACTCTATACTGAACGTCTTCAAAAAGGACTGAACATTAAGAGGCTCTGTCTTTTCCCTGGCAAGGAGGTGGTGACGGAAAAACTCCGCTCGCAGAGCCAGAGAGGCTGCACCTGTATGGGGCTTATGACTGCCATGCTCGTGGCGAATAAGAAACTTGCCCTTCCCCATGATCTTTTTGGTTTTCACCATTCTGCCTTCAGGGAAAATAATCCAGTTTTCAGAACCGGTAAGCAGGCCTTTGATAATTGTCCTGTCACGGTTGGGATCTTTGGTCGATATCACCCCAATCATATCAAGCAGTTTTTTCAGCGCGCCTTTAAAAAGCTCATCTGCTGCCAGGGAAAATGCGGGAACTGTGGTAAGATTATAAATATAGTAAGGAATCAGCAGGGTTTCTATTCTAGTAAAGTGATTGATAACGAAAATAGTTGGACCTTTTGGGATGTTTTCTTCACCATGGATGACAACATCTGCCTTGGAGAGATTGGCGAGGGCTTTGATGGCAAACCCGGTAGTAAAATAGGCTGATCTGTTCATGTTGCATCTCAATGAATATTTCCTGCCCCATGTGATGTCGCGGAGTGGGTTTTCTACCCGAAACTGCGAAGAGTCAAAAAATATATTTAGTGTATTATCAATATACTCTATTTGACCATACAGCGGAGGTCAAGTCGAATCAGGTTCCTTCTCCACCCCTTCTTGCGGTTTGCTCATGTTTTTTAAACCTGAACAAACGTTCTGCTGTGATGTCTCTCGTAATGGGCCGGCCTGAATACTTCATGACAATTTCTAAAAAATTGTTTCTGTATAAATCGTGTCATTGCTGAGGGCCTTTGCTGTATACAACTATTGAAAACAATTGTGTTCTTCGGCAATTCGTCTATAATACAGGTTGACCCAAACGCCTTTTACATAAAAAGTGGAATAGCCTCAACCTATCACAGCATACCTGGAGAACACAGCCATGGCCCTTAATCTTACTTTCAGTCCTCCCGATTTTGATGCCGAAGAATTGAAAGATGCCCCTTTTGCCACCCTGGAAGCTGCGCCGAAGGACGGTATAGCCCCGCAGAACTATCACGCCACTTCTAATTACCCTGAGTACGTCAAGCTGGAAGGACACGGCTGGCTGCTGGCCGAAGAAAGCAGGATGGATGCTGTTCTCGTGGCAGATCAGGGAAAGCTCAAAGTTGTAGAAGCCCGTAACCTGAAAAGCGGTGATCTGGTGGTGGTGGGCAGAACGGAGAATGGGGAAGAAGGCATTTTTGTTCACCCGCACTGCTTTGAGAAGGTCCAGGCCAGTGCCGACAAGTTCGCTTTCCGTTCACGAGGCACCCGGGAAACCCCCTTTTCAAGGTCCTATGACGAGCTTTATCAAATTCTGAAACATGACCGGGATAACGGCCATATTGTCTGGGTACTCGGCCCGGCGGTCGCTTTTGACAAAGACAGCCGGGAAGCCATGCAGGGATTGATAGCAAACGGTTTCTGCCATGCCCTGATGGCCGGCAACGCGCTGGCGACCCATGATATCGAGGCGGCCTATTTCGGTACCGGACTCGGCCAGAATATCTACAGCCAGGAGCTGCAGTCCATGGGACACTACAATCATCTCGATATATTGAACGAGGTGAGAAGAGCCGGCTCCATAAAAGAGAGCCTCAAAACGCTCAACATCAAAGACGGGATTATCAAAGCCTGCGAAGACCATAATGTTCCCTATATTCTTGCCGGATCTATCCGTGATGACGGCCCTCTCCCAGAAACCATCGGAGATGTTTATCTTTCCCAGAACATGATGCGGCAGCATGCCAGAAAGGCCACCACCGTAATCACTATGGCAACGCAATTACATTCCATCGCTTTCGGCAACATGACCCCGAGCTACCGGGTCATGCCTGACGGTGAAGTGCGCCCGGTCTATTTTTACGTTGTCGATATGTCCGAATTTTCGGCAGACAAACTCGCCAACCGCGGATCCGCTCAGGCGCAGGCAATCCTGACAAATGTGCAGGATTTCATCGTCAATCTCTGGAACTACCTGCGTAAATAACCCTATGAAACAGACTGTCAGCATCATCGGGATTCCCATGGATCTGGGGCAGACCCACAGAGGCGTCGACATGGCACCCGTTGCCATCCGCTATGCCGGACTGGCCGGTAAATTGCGCAATCTGGGCTACAACACGACTGACCAGGGCAATATTAACGTACCCGGACATTATACCCTTTCCGATACAAGTTATGATGAACGCCTCACTCCCATCCGTGAGGCCTGCGAGGAGGCTTACCGGTTAGGTGCCATGGCAATGGAAAGAGGAGAAATCCCCCTGTTTCTGGGCGGCGATCACTCAGCAGCCATCGGCACCATTGGCGGGGTGACTCACCAGAAGCCCTGCGGGTTGATCTGGGTCGACGCCCATGGCGACTTCAATACCCCCGATACATCGGCCAGCGAAAACATCCATGGAATGGCTTTGGCAGTCCTCCTGGGCCAAGGTTCACAACAACTTGTCGATGTCGGCAGGCCCGGAGCCAAAGTGGCGCCTGAGAATGTGGTTATGATCGGTGTCCGCGACCTCGACCCGGAAGAAAAAAAACTCCTTGCCCAGTCCGGCTGTACTGTCTACACCATGCGCGACGTTGATGAATTAGGTATGCACGAAATCCTGCGCCGCACCCTTGCAAAATTTGCTTCACTTGCGACGATACATCTGAGTCTGGACATGGATGCCATAGATCCCCAGGAAGCACCCGGGGTCGGGACCCCTTCCCATGGAGGGTTGACCTATCGGGAGGCACAGCTTATCATGGAAACACTGTGCGATTCAGGGAAACTCCAATCTGTTGACGTGATGGAGGTCAACCCGATTCTCGACATCAAGAACAAAACAGCCCAGGTCGCCGTCTCGCTGCTGGCATCACTTTTCGGGAAAAGCATTATCTAAACATTTCCCAATTGCCCTGTATCTATTCGAGTCTGCTCCGCTATTGGCCGTCCAGTATTTCTCGTATTTTCGCAGCAAGCTCTTCCATGGCGAAAGGTTTCTGGATAAAATGCACTCCTTCGTCGAGAACACCATGATGGGCGATGACATTGGCGGTATATCCAGACATGAAAAGACGTTTCATCTCAGGAAAAAGGCTGAGCAGATTGCGGGCCAGTTCACGTCCATTCATTTCCGGCATAACTACATCGGTCATCAGTATATCGATGTGCCCGACATACTCGCAGGCAATCCGGATGGCCTCCCCCGGGGTTGAAGCAGGCAGTATTTTATACCCTTGGAGATCAAGCATCTTCGCAGTCATATCGAGAATCATGGGTTCATCTT